>CAYOYI010000020.1:8266-18762 GCA_964408105.1 uncultured Chitinophagaceae bacterium
TGTCATAGGAACACGAGGGCCATAGTGGAATTTGCTTACAAAAAGAAAATCCCCGATCAGTAAGGTTTTTTCCATTGAGCCCGTAGGTATAGTGTAAGCTTCGATTATAAATGTGCGAATGATAGTAGCGGCAACTACGGCAAATATGAGGGCATCAGTCCACTCCCTTGCAGATGAGCGCCTTTCAACTGCTTTGGCTTCCTGGTAGGTGATCTTTGATGTGAAGTTTAAAACCGGGAGATAGATATATCCGAAAAATATCCCCAACACCTGTGAGAGGATGTCACGCCTGTCAAAGACTTTGAGGAATTCCGTCACCAGCCAAATGATAAGGATAAGATTCACATAAGGAACGAAATAAAGTATTCCCCATAAAGGTGTGCGGTTGGTTATCGTAAAAATATGCCAAACATTAACGATGGGAATCAGGGCTTTGCTTTTGTCCAGTCCGGCTTTGTCAAAGAAATTTCCCAGCAGCATCACCACCAATGAAAACGTGATAAGCGGCATGAAAATGAGAACGTAGATCATCAGAATGTCAGATTTATAATTTGCGCTGCAAAAATGAGCAAATACGATTAAATAACTCACCTTGAAGCGCTTCGCTTTCTGTCCCTCTCCTAAAAGGAGAGGGAAAAGCTTCTAATAATATTATTGCAGGATTAAAACGAAGATGGATAGTTGAAGTTGTGGTCTGAGGTGAATCCTTCGACAAAGAGCAGTTATCTATCGACCATGGTCTATGGACTATCAATATCCTCACAAATCCAGCATATCTTGCATTCCATAAAAACCTTTCCTGCCTTTCACCCATAAAGCTGCCTGAACAGCCCCAAGCGCGAACCCCCTGCGCGAATGGGCGGTATGCTTTATTTCAATGCTGTCGAATTCCGATTCGTAATTCACGAGGTGAATACCCGGAACATCTTTCTCACGGTATGACTTTACCAGTAGCTCCTTGGGGTTCTCGGAATTTTCCTTCACCCATTTTTTCTTTCGCTTAAGCACACCGACCAGGTCATTTGCAAGTACGATTGCCGTTCCGCTCGGGGCATCTTTCTTTTCGAGATGATGAATCTCATGAAGGCTCACATCGTACTGTTCGTGCTTGTTCATCAACTTAGCCAGCTTTTTATTCAATGCAAAAAAAAGGTTCACGCCAATGCTGAAGTTAGAAGCATAGAACAGTGTGTGCCTTTTCTTTTTACATAGTTTTTTCACCTCAGAAAGTTTATCTAACCAGCCCGTTGTACCAGATACGACAGGGATTCCGGCTTCAAAACATTTTAGTATATTACCGTGGGCAGTTGCCGGTGTTGTAAATTCTATGGCAACATCAGCTTTGCGGAGATTTTCTACGGTGAGTTCTTTCCCGTTGTGAACATCAAGCTTCAACACCACCTTTGGGGCTTTCTTTTTTGAGCCTTGCCAGTCAATGATCTCCTGTTCTATGGCTTTCCCCATTTTGCCGTATCCTATCAATGCTATCTTCATAATCTTAAGCTTATTGCTAATCCTGAAAAAGTTTCACTGCGATTCTGGCTCAATTTTAAAACCGGATCAACCCGCATCGTGAGATCATCGCTCACATCAAACTCAAATAAATGTGCGTCAACGGCAGCATCAATAATATTCAGCGCGTAAAGCACTGCGGTAAATATAATTGATAAGTCGAGGGTGCGCTTATAAAAATCTTTCAAGGTCACAAGGTTGCTTTCGCTATAGGTATCTGCGAACTCGTCAATTGTATTGGTGTCGCCATCAACACGCAGGCGGTAAGCGCTGCTGTAGGTGTTGAATTTATCGGCATTAAAACCAATGGCATAACCCAACCCTGCAAAACCTGCATAGATGATCGGAACTTTCCACCACTTCCGGTTATAGACTTGACCTAAGCCGGGAAGCACTGCCGACATCCACACTGCCCGGCCTACGGAATGGCGCTTTACTTTAGTTTTCATCACCTCCTTTGCCGGAAGAGAATCCACTGTTGTGGTTTTCTCTGTCTGAGCTGAGACAGGTGCGCACAGCCCTATAATTATAAGAATAAGAAAAATGCTTCTGGTAGTCAAAATTCAGATATGAACGCAAACTTAAACATGGTATTACTATTCCTGAAAAAAATCAGGAGGGGATGTCATCCATAGCATCTTTTATAAAACCAGGCCAGGTTTCGGTTCATAGTTCTCACTGCCACTTTAATACTTGCGCGTTCATTCAAAATGTCCCACGGCTTTACGTTGAAAGGAAACGGATGCCCCAACTGTATAAATTGATCGTCCCTGATCAGCAATCCATAAAATGCATAAGCCCTCCCAACATAATATGTTGTATAACTCTTGCGGTGACCATCGGTATCGAAATCAACCGTATATTGATCGGGAAATCCGAAAGTATCCGGCTCAACCTGGCCGAATTCTGCAATAAGGAAGTCTGAAGAAGCCGGTTTTATACTTGAATCAGGTAAAAGGATATAGTCTCTTATTTTCTTGGTCTTATCGGGACTTGATGGGGAAAGAAAGGAATCACGAGTTACAATGTTGAGGAAAACAACTTCATCAAGCTTTCCCTCCTTTACTTGTTCGGTGTAATTGCTGTGAAAGAAATACATAGGACAAAAGTCAAAGAACCGGATGAAAACACTTACGATTTTCAGGTTTGTCCTGGCTTGTCGCTTTTCAATTTTAGCTGCGAGGGCATCACTACCCGTTCTTCGGAGCGCCTCAATGTTTTGCTGGCGGGTTTTCAATCTTACCAGCAACGCTCCGTTCTTCAAAATGCCTATCTGCTCTTTGGCGGAGAGCTTTGATTTTTTACGCTGGGTTAGAGTCTTTTCCTGAGCAACAGACGAATGGCACAAAAGCAGCAAAAGGAAAGTACATAGATAAAATGTTTTCATCTGCCTTTCAATTTAGAGTAAAGTTGAGTGCCGGTTTCAAAAATAAAGAGTTACTTTTATCGAAAATAAAATCTCATGAAAGTATTATCCTTCGCCTTCGTTATCCTGTTTATGCTTGCAGCGTGTAATCAGCAGAGCGGTGAGAGCACAGATTCCGCAACTACAACAACAACTGAGGAAGCACCGGCCGCCCCGCAAACTCCTGAAGTGGTGCCTGCTGAAAATCCACCGCATGGACAACCAGGTCATGTGCACGAGGGATCAGAAGATGCTGCAACAACTCCGAGTACAGGCACTACCGCAAAGCTCAATCCTCCTCATGGAGAGCCGGGTCACCGTTGCGATATCGCAGTTGGCGCGCCCTTGCCTGAATAATCTCACCCCTCGGTGAGCCGTGTTCAGTGCGAAGTATGGGTTATGTTTTAGCTTGATCGTTCACTCTTAATCTTTCAACTTAATTTCATTGCATGATTCGTGAGATCATGCTGCTGGTGAAAAAGGACCTGCTGCTCGAATGGCGTATGCGCTATGCTATTGGCGGTATTTTGCTTTATGTAGTCGCTACGGTTTTTGTTATTTACACCATCCTGAACAGCGAACGTGCTGCAGATCTGGTGAATTTCAAATGGTGGAGCATCCTTTTCTGGATCACTATGATATTCACCGCGGTGAACGCCATTGCCAAAAGCTTTGTGCAGGAAAGCCGTGAGCGGTTGCTTTATTACTACACTTTGGTGCGCCCGCAGGCAGTTATTCTCTCGAAAATGCTATACAACATGCTATTAATGCTGCTGCTTGCACTAATAGGGATGCTGGTGTTTTCGGTGATGATAGGAATGCCGGTCAAGGATTATTCGGTTTTTTTTATTGCCTTACTGCTGGGAGGAAGCGGATTTTCATTTGTTTTGACCTTGGTATCATCCATCGCGTCAAAGGCGGATAATAACTCCACGCTGATGGCGATTCTCAGCTTGCCGGTATTGCTCCCGCTTATAATGCTGATACAAAAGCTGGCCGGTCAGTCATTTTTTGTGGATAATACTTTGGACACCGTTTTAAAAGATGTGTCAGTTTTGGCTGCGTTTGATGTAATGCTGGTGGCCATGTCGTACATATTATTTCCCTATCTTTGGCGCGATTAGATATGGAAGTTTCGGGTTTGTTTTTTGATCGGGAGGAAAAAACACGACTCGCAACCCGCGAACTGGTGAGCGCTAACCTATGATGAGTCTTTTGAGACAAAAGTGGTGGAAGTTCCTTTGCATACCTTTACTGCTTTACGCACTAACTGCTGGTGTCCTGATTCCCCTCAGCCCGGGCATTGTAAGCGTTAATCCCAATTCTACCGATCGCGGTACAGTAATATCCCTTGATATTATTACCTATAATACTCACTTCAAGGAAGATGACAATTCGCTGAATGTGGTTTTGAAGAATGAGAATAATCTCATTTGCAACAATGACATAACGTATATCAGCCCTACGCATCTTAATGTTGAGTTCGGCATTGACCCCTCTATCAGAACCGACAATAAAAAAGATTTTTACAACCTTATAATTTACAATGAAGAAGATGGTACTTTCTTCCTTCGTGACGCATTTGCGATCGGGCGAAAAGATACATTGGTTGGAACGGCATTTAAGTGTCTCACGATTTTAGAAGTAGTCCCGGCCGCAGGCACCACGATACCAAACAGGGAAATTTTATACGAATCTATCCGAAATCTTTTCTTCCATGTGCCCATGTGGTTTTCTATGATTCTGATTATGCTGTTCGCTTTCGTTTGCAGCATCTTGTATCTGGCAAATGGCAAGGAGGTTTACGACCTCATCGCATCCACCGCTGCAGGTGTCGGGTTATTTTTCGGGATGCTGGGAATTCTTACCGGGATGCAGTGGGCAAAATTCACGTGGGGCGCTCCATGGGTAAGTGATCCAAAGCTTAACGGTGCTGCTCTGGGGATGCTGGTATATCTCGCATACTTCGTGTTGAGGGGTTCGCTTTCCAATAGCCGCACTCGCGCAAGAGTATCATCGGTTTATAGCGTGTTCGCCTTTGTGATCTTCATCGTGTTTATCTTCGTAGTGCCCCGGATGACCGATTCGCTTCATCCCGGCAGCGGTGGCAATCCCGCTTTTAAAACTTATGACCTAGACAATACCATGCGGCCGATTTTTTATTCGGCTGTTTTGGGTTTCACTATTCTTGGATTTTGGATGATGTCGCTGGTAGCGAGATACCGTTCGCTGCAGGCGGCAGTTCTTGAAAAACAATAAGCCATGAGAATTATACTTATCATATTCGTGATGCTTTTGGGAATAATTACTCCATCCCTGGCAGCCGGAACAGAAAATCTGTGGACCACCGGCAAGATACATGTCGTCCTGAGCGTATTGCTCACCATCCTCGTTTTGATTTTTGTATTCCTGTTTATACTGGAACGTAAGATCAGTAAACTGGAAAAACGGATCTGATAAAATTTAATCTCAGAAGAATAAACACCACCACATGATCACCGCAAAAAAAGACAAAGCGAAAAAAGAATTTGGTTTTTTCAAGGGAGTTGGGGATTATTTTGACCGTGCGGCAGCGCTAACAAAGATACCTAAAGGTTTACTGGAGCAGATCAAAGCCTGCAATAGTGTTTACCGCATGCGCTATCCGGTTAAAATCGGCAACGAGTATGTTGTTATCGAAGCTTACCGGGCTCAGCATAGCCATCATCGGGTGCCCACCAAAGGAGGTATTCGTATCAGTTCGATGGTGACTCAGGATGAGGTGATGGCGCTTGCAGCATTGATGACTTATAAATGTGCTATCGTTGATGTTCCTTTTGGCGGAGCGAAAGGAGGCATTAAAATAAGTCCGCGTAGCGTTACCCCGCAACAATTGCAGCGCATAGTCAGGCGGTACACCGCTGAATTGATCAAGAAGAATTTTATCGGACCCGGAATTGACGTTCCTGCTCCTGATTATGGTTCTGGTGAAAGAGAGATGGCATGGATACTTGATACCTACATGTCATACAACCCTGGTCAGTTGGATGGCTATGCTTGTGTTACCGGAAAACCTGTAAGCCAAAATGGTATTCGCGGAAGGACGGAAGCAACCGGTCGCGGAATCATGTTCGGAATTCGCGAGGCGCTGAAAATCAAGGAAGATATGAATGCCATTGGACTGGAGCCTGGACTTGAAGGGAAGACAGTTGTGGTGCAGGGTTTTGGGAACGTGGGTTACTACAGCGCAAAATTTTTACAGGAACAAGGCGCAAAAGTTATTGCCATATCTGAGCTTGAAGGAGCAATATATAATCCCAAAGGTTTGAATATACCGGAGTTGCATAAGCACAGGCTTGAGACTGGATCATTACTTGGGTTTCCGGGGTCTAAGAAACTGAAAGACAGGTACGATGCCCTTGAGCTTCCCTGTGACATTTTGGTGCCTGCGGCCTTGGAAAACCAGATTCATGAAGGAAATGTTGACCACATCAAAGCGAAGATTATAGCCGAAGGCGCCAACGGTCCCGTTAATCCCGATGCGGAGAAAAAACTTCTGAAACGCGGCATTATGATCATTCCCGATGTTTATCTTAATGCAGGCGGGGTGACGGTTTCTTATTTTGAATGGCTGAAGAATCTTTCTCATGTTCGCTTCGGCAGAATGCAAAAGCGATTTGACGAAAGCTCTTATCTTGGAATTCTTCATACAGTTGAGCGGCTTACCGGAAAAAATATTTCACTGCGTGAGAAATCAATACTCGCAAGAGGCGCAGAGGAAGTTGACCTTGTTAATTCCGGCCTTGAAGAAACTATGGTTTTCGCCTACAATCAAATTCGTGAGATATGGAAGCGAAATAAAGATGTTAAGGATTTGCGCACTGCAGCTTTCATCAATGCAATTACCAAGGTTGCTGACGACTATATGGCGATGGGAATATTCCCTTGAGCTTTTATAGCTCCGGGTAGTCAGGCAGGTTATTTAGAAACTCGTAGTTCCCTTTGCCTAATTCCAACTTGCAGCAGGTGGTAACAATGCCATTTGTGACAATGAGATAGGGAACTTGCAATGCAAGATTGTATCTGGCAATTTGATCGAAAACATCCTGATTGATTTTCACAGTTGATGCCTTGCATTCAACAATCATCACCGGCAGGGAATTTTTGTAAACAATAATATCACAGCGCTTTTGAAGCCTGTGAAGTTTAATTGAAGCTTCAACCGCTATTAACGAGCGTGGATAGTTTTTTTCTTCAATCAAATACTTTATCACAGCCTGCCTTACCAACTCCTCCGGATTGGCAACAACATGCTTCTTTCTGACAGGATCGAAAATTGATTTTGACTGCGCACCGGTTCTCAACGATGTTTCAACAGAAGGCAGCGTGATGATCTTCATCTTGTGAAAAAAGAATAACTTGAACTTCGATTGAAACAAAGATAAATGACCGAATACAAGCAGATACTTAAAGACTTAAAAAATAAAATACTTCATCCGCTCTACCTGCTTCATGGCGAGGAGCCTTATTACATTGACCGGCTTTCGGATTACATCGAAGAGAATCTTTTGAGCGAAGCGGAAAAGAGCTTCAATCAAACGGTGGTTTACGGCCGAGATGCGAATCACCTTTCACTGATGGACACCCTCAGGCGTTATCCGATGATGTCAAATTACCAGTTGGTTTTGTTGAAGGAAGCGCAGGATTTTAAAGACCTTGACAAGCTGGTCGCGTATTTTGAAAACCCACTTAAATCCACGGTGTTTGTGATCTGCCATAAATACAAAACGCTGGATAAGCGAAGCAAGGCTTTTAAGCTGCTCTCCGCCAAAGGGGTTGTTCTGGAGAGCAAGAAGCTTTATGACAATCAGGTTCCTGCATTTATTGACATGATGGTGAAAGAAATGCAGTTAAAGATCAGCCCCGAGGCGGTTGAGCTGTTGACGGAATATCTGGGGAGCAATCTTTCCACGATTCTGAATGAAATGGAGAAGCTGGCGCTCAATGTGGAAAAAGGAACGGTTATCACGCCTGCACACATCGAGCGATTTATTGGGATCAGTAAGGAGTATAATGTCTTTGAACTAACCAAAGCGCTTGCGCAAAGAAACAAAAAGCAGGTTTTTAAGATCGTGAAGCATTTCGAGAAAAACCCCAAGTCAAATGAACCGGTGATGGTGCTGGGATTATTATATTCATTTTTCAGCAAGGCACTCGTGTTGCAGGCAGAAAAGAAAAAGCCGGAGGAAATGAAGAGCCAGCTCCAGATCAGGTCGTGGTTTATGGAAGAAGACCTGAGGAATTACAAGAGAAATTACGCTTCTAGCGACATTACCAGGATCATGCACCTTTTGCATGAATATGATCTGAAGATCAAGGGTGTTGATTATGCGGGTTCGGATAAAAGCGTGCTGCTTACGGAGTTGGCGTATAGGATTGTCAGTTAATGTTTAATGAAATCTATCCGCCTCGATCTTGCAATTCGGCAACGCTTTCTTCAACTTGTCAATTTCTCCCGCAGCGAGAGCGTGATCTTTGATGACAATTTGTTTAAGGTTTTTCAACTTGCTCAAGGCTTCGGTTGGTAATTTTTTCATGTAATAATTACTGCTGATGTCCATGATCTCCAGTTGGATCAACGTTGAGATTTCGTCCGGGATTGTAGTCCAGTAATTATTCGGAACGTGCAACCTTTTGAGATTTTTGAAAGTGAGTATTTCTTTTGGGAAGGTTTTCAGCTTTTGCAAGCTCAGGTCTAAATAAAAGACCTTGTCGGGATTTGCTTTTGCTTCTTCCAGATTGCTGAACCAATTTTCAGAAGATATGAGCGAGATGTCAAGTTCAACTTCCGTTTCTTGTTCTTGTGCGATTAAAGCAAAAGTGAAAATTGAAATGATGCTGAGGACAAACAGTTTTTTCATGTCAGTTCATTTTTGATGATTCTAAGATTTTCATTGAGGTCAGTTTGTCTTTAGTGAGCTGATTCATCAGTTCTTCTGCCGATTTGAATTTCACTTCCTGCCTGATCGGAGCCACGAACTCAATAACAAGTTCCACGCCATAAACTTCCGATTTGAAATCAAAAATGTGCACTTCTATGGTTTGATGCTGTCCGTTGAAGGTCGGGCGGAAACCGATGTTCATCATTCCTCCATAAGTCTTGTCATCCACACGGGTTTTCACCGCGTAAACACCATTCGCGGGAATGAGCTTGGAAGTGTCTTTCACAAAGATATTGGCAGTGGGGAACCCCAGCTTCTTTCCCATTTGTGCTCCACGTACTACCTTCCCGGAAATGGAATAACATCTTCCCAACAGCGAATTTGCAGTTTCAACATCTCCCTCGATTAATGCTTTTCGAATCTTCGTTGAACTAACTGAAATATCCTCTACCATCTGCGCTTCAATTTCCTCAACTTCAAAGCCAAGTTCCTTGCCCATTTCGCGCATCAGGTTGATGTCACCCTCACGGTTGTTGCCGAAGCGGTGGTTATATCCGATGACGACCTTCCTGGGTTTTATTTCTCCCCAGATAAAATCCCGCACATAAGATTCTGCTGAGATCTTTGAGAACTTTTCTGAAAACGGAATTATGATAAGGTTGTCAACTCCAAGATTTGAGAGCAGGCTGATCTTCTCATCCAGCGTGTTGAGCATCTTCAGGTCGGAATCATCTTTGTGAAGCACCATTCGCGGATGCGGGTGAAAACTCATAATGATGTTTTCGCCATTTATATTTGCTGCAAGCTCGTTAATTCGTCTGATGATCTCCTGGTGTCCGCTGTGAACGCCATCAAACGTACCGATGGTGAGCACTCCATTTCTGAACTCAGGAAGATTTTCTGTGCTTCTGAATATTCTCATGCTATCCGCCTCAAAGATATTTAATTGTCAGGATTGAGGGACGTGATGAAGTCGTTTAATTCCATTGCATCTTCAAGGCGGTAATCGCCAATGCGCGTCCGGCAAAGGTCATAAAGATGCGCACCACTTTGCAGTGCGGCTCCGAAATCATGCGCCAGTGACCTAATGTAAACACCCTTGCTGCAACGCACGCGGAACTTCACCAGCGGCAATTCAATTTCCGTAAGTTCAAATGTGTCAATGCGCACGTCTCGGGATTGCAATTCCACCGCATGACCCTTTCTTGCTTTTTTGTAGGAGGGCTTGCCCCCGATCTTGACAGCCGAAAATGCCGGTGGCGTTTGCTTTACATTGCCAATGAAACTTTTTGTAGTCTCATGTAGCATTGCTTCTGTGATGTTTTGTGCTGGGAAAGTTTTATCAATTTCTGTTTCGCGGTCGTAGGATGGGGTAGTAGCGCCAATGTAAAATGTACCGGTATATTCTTTATCGAAAGCAGTGATCGCAGTAAGTTGCTTCGTGGCTTTACCCGTGCAGACGATGAGCAGCCCGGTGGCCAAGGGATCGAGGGTGCCTCCATGCCCGACCTTCAGCTTCAGGCCGAATTTTTTCTGTAGTGTGCGCCTGATCTTATGAACGACATCAAATGATGTCCACTCATAGGGTTTGTTTATAAGTAGGATTTTGCCTTCTGCAAAGCTTTCCGACAACGACTTCATAATGCCTTTATTCGATT
>CAYOYI010000021.1:0-765 GCA_964408105.1 uncultured Chitinophagaceae bacterium
AGAACAACAAAGCTGCCCGGAACAAGATAACCGATGATTCCTTAAAAGCTGCTTTAAAGGGAAGACCTGCGGCAATCTATGATGTGGCTTTTGCTTCACGCATCACCACAGGCAACTTCGAAGACAACATGAAAGACATTTCCGATGTGGATTGGGTGTTTGAAGCTGTGATTGAAAATCTCGACATCAAGAAGAAAGTTTTCACAGAAGTTGAAAAATACCGTAAACCCGGAACCATCATTTCAACAAACACTTCCGGCATACCGCTCCACAAGATGCTCGAAGGCAGAAGCGAAGACTTCCAAAGGAATTTCATCGGCACTCACTTCTTCAATCCTCCGCGTTACTTGAAGTTGCTGGAAATTATCCCAACTCCGAAAACCGATTCATCATTGATTGAATTCATGATGGAATATGGCGATAAGTATCTTGGCAAGACAACGGTACTTTGCAAAGACACTCCGGCATTTATTGCCAATCGTATCGGTGTAATGAGCGTGATGTCGGTTTATCATCTCATGAAAGAAGTGGGAATGTCAATCGAAGAGGTGGATGCTGTGACTGGCCCGCTTTCAGGTAAGCCAAAAACTGCAACATTCCGTTTAGGTGACCTTATAGGAATTGACACGCTGGTGAAAGTTGCAAATAACGCCTATGCTGATTGCGTGAATGACGAATCACGTGATCTGTTTGTAGTTCCGGATTACATCAATAAAATGGTTGAAAAGGGCTGGGCAGGTGATAAAGGCGGCCAGGGATTTTACA
>CAYOYI010000021.1:775-9262 GCA_964408105.1 uncultured Chitinophagaceae bacterium
AAAAAACACTAAAACCTATCCGAAAAAAAACAACATTTATTTATTAATTTACAAGAAAACAAAAAATAAAGATGGAAAGAAGGAGGTTTTAGTAATTAATCCGGAAACCCTGGAATACGGACCAACTTCTAAACCAAAACTTGAAATCGTAGCCGCAGCAAAAGGTGAAGATGATTTGCGCAAGCGTTTGCAGATCATTCACAAAGGAACCGACAAGGGTGCTGAATTTTTGAAGAAACTTTCTTCCTACGTATTTCAATACTGCACCAACCGTATTCCTGAAATTGCTGATGATCTCTACCAGATTGATGATGCGGTAAGAGCAGGTTTTGCGTGGGAACTTGGACCGTTCGAATCATGGGATGCCATTGGCGTTGAAGAAGGCGTAAAGTATATGGAGAGCGTTGGCAAAAAGCCTAACCAATGGGTTTATGATATGCTTGCTAAGGGTATTACTTCATTCTACAAAGTTGAGAGCGGTGTACGGAAATATTACGACATCAAAACGAAAGCCTACAAAGCCATTCCGGGACAGGGAGCTTACATCCTGCTGGATAACCTGCGCAGCCAAAAACCGGTTTGGAGAAATGATGGCGTAACGCTTCATGACATAGGTGATGGCGTATTGAATCTTGAGTTCCAAAGCAAGATGAACTCATTGGGACAGGAAGTTATCGAAGGAATAAACAAATCAATCGATATCGCGGAAAGTGAAGGATGGAAGGGATTGGTTATTGCCAACAACGGACAAAACTTCTCCGTTGGTGCAAACCTATTCATGATTGTAATGATGGCAGTGCAACAAGAGTGGGATGATCTGGAGTTAGCTATTCGCACCTTCCAGAACACCATTATGCGCGCACGCTATTCTGACATTCCTGTGGTAGTTTCTCCGCACAACATGACTCTCGGAGGCGGCTGCGAATTGACTATGCATGCTGATAAAGTTGTTGCAGCAGCGGAAACTTATATAGGCTTGGTTGAAGTAGGAGTCGGTTTGTTGCCTGCTGGTGGCGGAACAAAAGAATTTGTTTTGCGCGTATCTGATTCGTTTCAAAAGGGTGATGTGCAATTGAACCGTTTGCAAGAAGCATTCATCAACATTGCAACAGCAAAGGTTGCTACCTCTGCTTATGAAGCGATGAACATAAACGTGCTCAAGAAAGATCGTGATGTAGTGGTATTGAATAAAGACAGAGCGATTGCGGTTGCCAAGAAGGAAGCTCTTCGCCTTTACGATTTAGGATATACCCGCCCGGTTATGCGTGAGGACATCACAGTTCTTGGCAGAACAGCTCTTGGCGGATTCTATTCTGGTTCCTATGGTTTCCATTTCGGAAAGTATGCATCTGAACATGACTACCTGATCGCGAAGAAAATTGGTTATGTAATGTCAGGCGGTGACTTGTCAGGCGAGCAAAAAGTTTCTGAGCAGTATTTGCTTGACCTGGAAAGGGAGGCGTTCCTCTCTTTGTGCGGGGAGCAAAAAACTGTAGAAAGAATGCAGTACATGCTTGAAAAGGGGAAACCATTGAGAAACTGATTTTAAAACTTAAAAACAAACTTGTTATGTCACAAGAAGCTTATATAGTTGCTGGTTATCGCTCAGCAGTTGGCAAAGCCAACAGGGGCGGATTTAAATACTTGTCGCCAGTTGATTTGGCGAAAGAAGTAATTGACCACTTATTAAAGTCAGTTCCTCAATTAGACCCTGAGCGAATTGATGACTTAATTGTAGGTAATGCTGTGCCGGAAGCAGAGCAGGGTTTGCAGATGGCTCGCTGGATTGCGGTTCGCTCATTGCCACTTGGAGTTCCGGCAGTAACCGTTAATCGCTACTGTGGTTCCGGGGTAGAAACCATCAACATGGCCACAGCAAAGATCCGTGCGGGATTTGCCGATTGTATCGTTGCAGGTGGTTCTGAAAGCATGTCACTGGTTCCGACTGTAGGTTGGAAAACTGTCCCGAACTATCATGTTGCTAAAGAATGGCCCCATTACTTTTTGGGAATGGGACACACTGCCGAAAAGATCGCAACCGAATTCAAAGTATCTCGTCAGGAAGCTGACGAGTTCTCATTCCAGTCGCATCAAAAAGCTTTGAATGCTATTAAGACAGGATTGTTCAAGGATGAAATCGTGCCGGTTAAAGTTGAAGAAGTGTATTTCGCTGATAGCAAAAAACAATCGAAGACTTTTACGGTTGATACAGACGAAGGTCCTCGTGCTGATACCAACATAGAAGCACTTGGGAAATTGAAGCCCGTTTTTTCAATGGGTGGTGTTGTCACCGCAGGAAATTCGTCACAAACATCTGACGGAGCTGCTTTCGTGATCGTGATGTCTGAAAGAATGGTGAAGGAATTGAATCTTACTCCGATCGCTCGCATGGTGACGTGCGCTTCTGCAGGTGTTGATCCAAGCATCATGGGTATAGGTCCGGTGAAGGCAATTCCGAAGGCGTTGAAGCAGGCAAATATGAAACTGGATGATATCGATCTGATCGAGTTGAATGAAGCTTTTGCAACGCAGGCGATTGGCGTTATCAAAGAAGCGAAGCTTGATCCTGCGAAGGTGAATGTGAACGGAGGCGCTGTTGCCCTTGGTCATCCATTGGGTTGCACGGGGACAAAACTCACGGTTCAAATCGTCAACGAGCTGAGAAGAAGAAAAAAGAAATACGGCATGGTAACTGCCTGTATCGGTGGCGGACAAGGTATTGCTGGAATTTATGAATTACTTAATTAAAGACACTTTAAGTAAAAACTGATAAACGAATGTCGACCACAACACAAGCCAAAGAAGTCCTTAAAGGAGGAGAATTCCTGATCAAAGAAAGTGAGGCTGAAAGTGTTTTCACTCGTGAGGAGCTGAACGAAGAGCAACTCATGATCCAGGATATGTGCAATGATTTTATTGAAAAAGAAGTAATACCGGTTTATGAGCGGCTGGAACAGCAGGAAGAAGGTCTTGCTGTTTCATTGCTGGCTAAAGCTGGTGAATTGGGACTACTTGGCATGGCCATTCCTGAAGAATATGGCGGATTTGGTAAAGATTTCAATACCAATACCGTAATGATGGAAACAATGAGCAAGGCCGGCTCATTCTCTGTTTCCATGGGTGCTCACATTGGTATCGGAACTTTACCTATCCTCTATTTTGGCAATGAGGAGCAAAAAGCAAAATATCTTCCAAAACTGGTCACGGGTGAATTAAAAGCAGCTTACTGTCTTACAGAACCGGGCTCCGGGTCAGATGCTCTTGCAGCCAAGACTCGTGCGGATATCAGCGAAGATGGGAAACACTATGTTCTGAATGGACAAAAGATGTGGATTACCAATGCCGGATTTGCGGACATCTTCATCGTTTTTGCAAAAATCAATGGAGAGAAATTCACCGGGTTGATCGTTGAAAGAAATAGTCCCGGATTTACCGTAGGTGCAGAGGAAAAAAAGCTAGGTATTAAGGGATCATCCACGCGCCAGATATTTTTCGAGAATGTAAAAGTTCCGGTTGAGAATGTTTTAGGTGAAATTGGACAGGGACATAAGATCGCGTTCAACATCTTAAACATCGGAAGATTCAAGCTCGGAGCCGGTGTATTAGGTGGCGCTAAGAAGGCTGCAAATATTGCCACTCAATATGCCAATGAAAGACATCAGTTTGGCGTAGCCATCGGTACATTTGGAGCAATCAAGCACAAACTTGCTGAGCAAGCTATTCGCATTTACGCTCTGGATTCAATGACTTATCGTACCAGCGACCTCATTGACCAAAAAGAAAAACAGTTGCTTGCCGAAGGCAAAGATTTCGCGACAGCCGTTCAGGGTGCTGCGGAAGAATATGCCATCGAATCTTCAATCATGAAAGTATTCGGTTCTGAAACTGCATTCTATGTTGTGGATGAAGCTGTTCAGATTCACGGAGGAATTGGCTATTCTGAAGAGTATCCTGTCGCACGCGCTTATCGCGATGTACGCATTAACAGGATTTTCGAAGGCACCAACGAAATAAACCGGATGCTCATCATTGACATGCTGATGAAAAAAGCTATGAAAGGACAGTTAGATCTGATGACTCCAGGCATGGCAATTCAAAAAGAGCTTACCTCTGCTCCGCAGATGAGCAACGGTGCAACGGGATTATTCTCTGCAGAAAAAACTGCATTAAAGAATTTGAGAAAGGCTGTCTTATTGGTTGCCGGAAGCGCAGCACAAAAGCTTATGATGAAGCTAAAGGATGAGCAGGAAATACTGATGAATATCGCAGACATGCTCATCGAACTGTATGCATGCGAGTCAATTTTGCTTAGGACCGAAAAGTTGGTTGCTAACAAAAGTGAAGAAGCCGCCAGTGTCAACTACGATATGGTTAAAGTTTATTTCAGTGATGCAATTGAACGCATCAACCTTTATGGTAAGCATGCCCTCACAGCATTCGCTACTGGTGATGAACTGAAAATCATGTTGATGGGCTTAAAGCGCTTCACAAACTTTGAGGTCGTCAATACGAAAGAGCTGAGAAGAAAAGTGGCTGACAAAATTTTGGAAGCAAACGAATACTGTTTCTAAAAGTCGCACCAGATCTTCCATGCTTCTTCTGCCTGCAGGATAAGCATTTCATATCCATTCTTTACTACAGCACCTTTATCCTTTCCCCGCTTAAGGAAAAGTGTCTCCTCCGGATTATAGATCAGGTCGTACAACAAATGCCTGGAAGAGAGACATTCATATGGAATACCGGGAGCCATTGTTGTATCCGGAAACATCCCGACAGGCGTTGCATTCACGATCAATAAATGTTCCTGTATAATTTCCTGATTCACTTTCGCATAACCGATTTGCATCTCCGAAGGTTTTCTGGAAACTGACAAAAATTCAATTCCAAGTTTTTCAAGAACATATTTCACCGCCAGAGAAGAACCTCCTGTGCCAAGCACCAATGCCTTCCGGTGATGCGGTTTTAATAATGGAATCAATGAACGGATAAATGCAACATGGTCTGTATTGTATCCTTTCAATTTTCCTGATGAAATTTTTATTGTGTTCACCGCACCGATTGCTGCAGGTTCCTCATCCACTTCATCCAGCATTTTTATTACAGTTTGCTTATGCGGAATCGTTACGTTCAATCCGCGCAGTCCTGGATTTTCAGAAATCAATTCCGGGAGCGTTTGAATATCCTCCAGTTCAAAGTTTTCGTACACAGCATCCTTGATGCTTTCCCGTGAAAACTTCTCTGTAAAATATTTCTGTGAAAAGGAATGAATGAGCGGGTAACCTATAAGGCCGAAGCGCCTCATGTCAGAGCTATGCGTACTGGTTGATCACCTGCTGCACGGAAGTGTCTTTTTCCATATTCGGAGCAATCTCGAATATCACCGGATGTCCTGCATGCTCAACCAACAGACCGCGCTCGAGGTTGAGCAAAGCTTCTTTTCTATTACCGATCAAATAGTAGTAGGCGCTTTTTACATATACAAGGTCTGCCGGAGTTTCGAATTCCTCACAGGCTTCATCCAACAGGCGGAATGCTTCCCGGTAAATACCGGTTTCCATCAGCGTCCTCGCAAGCGCAAGCCATGTTTCTTTCGTACCAGGCCTGATGTCAATAGCTTTCTGATAAAGCTCTACTGCGCTATCCAGGTCACCCTGCTCATAGTATCCGTCCGCAAGTGCCTCTAAATAATCTGGGTCATCATCTTTTATTTTATTGCAGCGCTCAAACGACAGCACCGCATTACTCCATTTTTCTTCCGCACGGTAACACAATCCGATCCTGAAAAATGCCTCATGAAATTGCGGATCAATATTTATGGATTTGCGATAGTAGTTTCTTGCGCGCGCATATTCTGCCAGCGCTTCATAGCACTCTCCGATATTGAATAAGATCTCTTTTGAGGGGCGCGCTATATTCAGTCCGCTTTTGTAGAACTCAATGGCGCGCTTGTAATCCTCCATTCTGAAAAGCACATCTCCGCAATCCTTATAAGCATACTCATAACGGTCATCTATCGCAATCACAAATTCAAAAGCCTCCACAGCCTTTTCACTTTCTCCCTTTCCGGAATATGCGTGGGCAAGATTAAACCATGCCAGATGATTGTAAGGATCTTTGTCTATAATGGTAGTATGAAAATCAATGCTCTCCTGATACTTTTCTACAAATTCAACACAGAACCACATCCGGTTCAGAGCTTCCTCGTTGCTCGCATCATGTTCCAGTGTTTTTTTCAGGCTTTCAAAAACCTCCTCGTACTTTTCCCACTCTTCGTAAACATCAGCAAGCTCGAGATAGAGGTCTGCTTTATCTTCTTTGTCCGCGATCGTCAGCGCATGTGTAACGGTGGCAACCGCTTTTTTATAATCCTCCATCCAAACATAAATGTCTGAGCGGAGAAGGTAGATCTGAATATCCTGAGGGTCATAAACTTCAGCACGCTCCAGCAACTCGAGTGACTGATCAAACTGGCGGAGGTCAAAAAGATACTGTGCTTTCTTAACAAGGAAGTATGCCGAAAACGGATACTGCACAATTGCAAGATCAACCACTTTCGAGGCTTTCTCATTTCTAAGTTTCCTTTCGTAGTAATCA
Source organism: uncultured Chitinophagaceae bacterium (assembly GCA_964408105.1). GTDB lineage: Bacteria > Bacteroidota > Bacteroidia > Chitinophagales > CAIOSU01 > BPHB01. The sequence continues at coordinate 7,370 of CAYOYI010000021.1, forward strand.
ATCAACTGCTCAAAAGAAGACTCATCAAGGAAAAGGTTGCTGTTGGCTTTTTCCATTTCCTCATAATGCGCTACCAGGTCGAGCACTTCCTGGTAATCATCAAAAGAAGAATTTTCGGACATTTAGTTCAGAGTTAGGGGTTCGCTCAAAAGTATGGACTAAAGGTTGAAATTGCAATTTTAATTTTTCTCATTAATTTCCATTTTGTTCTTGATTTAAACTCCAATAATGATAAGGGTTTCAGGCCGGCTCACTAAAATCTTTTCCACATTCTGCGTTGCTTTTTCCCCGCTCATTCTTGACAACTTTTGCTCCGCCCAGCAGCGGTCTGGAGAAAATACGCAACCCTATTGGCAGCAAAAAGTTGATTACGCCATTGACGTGGTACTTGACGACAACAAACATGAGTTGAATGGTTTCATTAGCATAAAATACAAAAACAATTCGCCCGATACATTATCATTTATCTGGCTTCATCTTTGGCCAAATGCATACAAGGACCACAACACTGCCTTTGCGAAACAACAATTGGAAAATCAAGACACAAAATTTTATTTCTCCAAACCTTCCCAACGCGGGTATATTGACAAGCTTGATTTTGAAGCGAATGGCGAAAAAGTAAGCTGGGGCTACAACCCTGATCACATTGACATCTGCAAAGTCAATTTAAAAGAACCGTTAAAAAGTGGAGATGAGGTAGAGATTAAAACAGCATTCCGAGTAAAAATCCCCGAAAGTTTTTCAAGACTCGGACATGTAGAACAATCTTATCAGATTTCTCAATGGTATCCCAAGCCTGCTGTATATGATAAGGATGGATGGCACCCTATGCCTTATCTCGACCAGGGCGAGTTTTATTCGGAGTATGGTTCGTTCGATGTAAAAATCACGCTGCCAAAAAATTATGTGGTTGGCGCTTCCGGCAATCTTCAAAATCTGGATGAGCTGGATTGGCTTGATAGCATCGCATCGGCAACAAGCAAGATCAGCACCTTCGGAAAGGACAAGAGCTTTCCTGAGTCCAACAGTTCTTTGAAAACACTTCATTATAAATTGGAAAATGCTCACGATTTCGCGTGGTTTGCCGACAAACGTTATCACGTTTTGAAGGGAAGCGTGATTCTTCCCAATTCAGGGCGAGAAGTAACAATCTGGTCAATGTTCACGAACTACGAGGCGAAGCTTTGGAAAAACAGCCCGGAATATCTGCATGACGCTATTAAATACTACTCATCGTGTATTGGCGATTATCCTTACGACCATGTGACTGCCGTGGAAGGCGCACTCAGCGCTGGAGGTGGTATGGAATACCCTACTATCACAATCATCGGTCGCGCCCGCACCGCACTTGCCTTAGAAACCGTGATCGTGCATGAAGTTGGTCACAACTGGTTCTATGGAATTCTTGGAACCAACGAGCGCGACCATCCGTGGATGGACGAAGGAATTAATTCGTTTTACGAAACGCGCTACCTGTACACTAAATATCCCAAACTAAAATGGCCTGATCTGAAATTAAAAGGAGCGAGGAATTTCTTTGACCTTGATTACGGCCCAAAATTTCAAAACGAGCTTTTCTATCTCTACAACGCTACGCGTAACCTCGACCAGCCGATTGGTCTGCATTCCGAGGATTTTACCAATATCAACTATGGTGTGGTTGTATATTTTAAAACAGCGCTTGCATTTGAGCATCTCAAAAACTACCTGGGAGACAGCACATTTGATGATATAATGCAGCGATATTTTTCAGAGTGGAAATTCAAACATCCGCAGCCTGGTGATCTGAAAAATTTATTCGAATCTTCTACCGGAAAAAATTTGTCGTGGTTCTTCGATGATATTCTCGGAACGGATAAAAGAGTTGATTACGCATTTGCGCGGGTAAAACGC
>CAYOYI010000021.1:9272-18608 GCA_964408105.1 uncultured Chitinophagaceae bacterium
CGACCGCGTTAACAAAATCGATCGCATCACCATAAAGAACCGAACAGGAGTTGCGTCCCCGTTTCCTGTTTCAGTCATTCGAAAAAATGAAATTGTAAAAACTTTTTGGGTAGAAGGTTTTGAAGGAGAAAAAGAGATCGAGCTGGAAAATGACCGATACAATGAATACCGCATTGACGCGGATCGCAGCACTCTGGAATTTAACCGCAAAAACAACAACTACCGTTTGCAAGGGTTGCTCCATAAGGCTGAAAAAATTAGGTTTCAATTGTTCGGAAGCGTCCATAACCCAACAAAGACACAGCTCTTTTTCACGCCAGCAGTTTGGTGGAATAACTATGACAAGGCGGTTGTAGGTTTTGCATTTTACAATCACTTCCTGCCGTTCAAAAAATTTGAGTTTGAGCTGGTACCGATGTTCGGGATTGGATCGGTTTCGTTTGTCGGAGCAGGACGAGTTGGTTACACCTTCTATCTAAAAAGAGGGAAACTTCACAATATCAATTTCAGTGTTGGCGGGAAGAGATTTAGCTACAATCTAATCCCAGATTTACAAATGTTCAGCAAGGTACAGCCGGTGCTCACTTTCGATTTCAGAAAGAAAAATCCGAGAAGCACGGTTGACATGAAACTAACGTTGCGCCACATTCACGTGTGGCAGGATATTAATCTCTATGTAAAAGCAGACAGCGCTTATCAAAAGCTTGCCCGATATTACGTAAATGAAGCTGTTTTTAACTATTCCAACTGGAGGGTTATCAATCCATTTGATTTCTCGGTCACTCTGCAAGCAGGAAACACTCTTACTCGTTTGTTTACTGAGTTGAATTATAAGCTTACATACAACAAAGCGAATAAAGGTCTCTTCATCCGTCTCTTTGCAGGCGTAATCGCATGGGACGGAAGACCAGCAAGAGATCAGCCGCCTCCCGATCCGGGCTTCAATCTGAGTTTTTCCACTGGCAGCGGGCACTATCAAAAAGATTTTTTGTTTGACGAATTCTTTTTCGCGCGAAATGAGATAACCGGATTTTGGTCGCAGCAGGTTGTCAAAAAAGATGGGGGGTTCCGCACTTTCAAAAGTTCCGTTCAGGCTGAAACATGGATTGTCTCTCTCAATCTAAACTCTACCATTCCCGGCAAGGTGCCGATTCGTCCTTATGTCTCGCTCGCAATTTTCGGGCAGGAGCAATCAAAATTCAATCTCGCTTTTGAAGCCGGACTCGCAATTGTTGTCTGGCAGGATATTCTGGAAATCAATTTCCCATTCGCTATGCTGAGTAAGGGATCAGTTGATGGTTTCAGAAAGTGGTACATAGGACAAAACACCCAAATAAATAGCGCAGAAACCCTTTTTCAAAACACTAAATACTGGAATCTCATCACCTTTACATTCAATCTGAAGAAACTAAATCCGTTTGAGCTGGTGAAAACTTTGCGCTTGTAGATAACCTATCCTGCAAGCGGCAATAAGTTATTTTTGAAAAAACACTTGGTAATGCCCGCGACTAAATCACTTTCATTTCTCAGCGAACTTGGCTTGACAAAAAATTCCTCTGGCGCAAGCACGGGAGTGAATTGGCTGAAAACCAAAGGTAAGCTGATTGAAAGTTATTCTCCGGTTGATGCAACGCTGATCGGGACGGTGAACGAAGTTGAGAAAAAAGAATACGGGCAGGTCATAGAGGCAGCACAGGAAGCTTTTAAACAATGGCGCATGATTCCTGCTCCGAAACGCGGTGAAATCGTCCGGCAGATCGGTGAGGAGCTGAGAAAGGACAAGGAGCCGCTCGGACGGCTGGTGTCATGGGAAATGGGAAAGTCCTTACAAGAAGGATTAGGCGAAGTGCAAGAAATGATAGACATCTGCGACTACGCTGTAGGATTGTCTCGCCAGTTATATGGATTAACCATGCACTCTGAGCGTGCCAGGCATCGGATGTATGAGCAATGGCATCCGCTTGGCATTGTAGGAATAATTTCTGCGTTCAATTTTCCGGTTGCAGTTTGGTCGTGGAATGCAATGATCGCATGGGTTTGCGGTGATGTCTGTGTATGGAAGCCTTCGGAAAAAGTCCCGCTGTGTGCCATTGCCTGTCAGAATATTGCTGCGAAGGTTTTCAAAAAAAATAATATCCCCGAAGGTGTTTGCGGATTAGTGATAGGTGATTACAAAGTCGGTGAATGGCTTTCGAACGATAGCAGAGTAGCACTGGTTTCAGCGACCGGCTCTATCCGCATGGGAAAATTAGTTGCTTCAGCTGTCGCGGCTCGATTGGGAAGATCGCTGCTCGAATTGGGTGGCAACAACGCTATCATCATAACCCCTGATGCTGACCTCAACATTGCAATTCGTGCTGCGGTGTTTGGAGCAGTTGGTACTGCCGGGCAGCGCTGCACAACAACAAGAAGACTGATCATCCACGAATCAATCTATGATGATGTGAAGAAAAAGTTGGTTAAGGCTTATAGCCAATTGCGGATTGGAAATCCTCTGGATGAAAATAATCACGTGGGGCCGCTAATTGACAAACTTGCGGTGGAGCATTATGAACGAGCACTGCAAGAAGTAGTGAAAGAAGGCGGCAAACTTGTGGTGACGGGCGAAGTGCTGAAAGGAAAAGGATACGAATCCGGTTGCTATGTGAAACCTGCAATTGCCGAAGCAAAAAATCATTTTAAGATCGTGCAGCAGGAAACTTTCGCTCCGATTTTGTATCTCATCAAATACAAAACACTGGAAGAAGCTATCGAATATCAGAACGGAGTTGTGCAGGGACTTTCCTCCGCTATCATGACAACCAACCTGCGGGAAGCAGAAAAATTTCTCTCCCATGAAGGCTCAGACTGCGGCATAGCCAATGTGAACATCGGCACATCTGGTGCAGAGATAGGCGGAGCGTTTGGTGGTGAAAAGGAAACCGGTGGCGGACGCGAATCCGGTTCCGACTCGTGGAAGTTCTACATGCGCAGGCAGACAAACACTATCAACTACGGAGCAGACCTGCCGCTGGCGCAGGGAATTAAGTTTGAGGTTTAGTTTATTGTTCGTGGTTTCTCGTTTGTTGTTAACTCACTGTACCAAAGTAATATTTCCGCTTTGCACTTTAGAAACTCCTTTACAGGTGTATCTGAGATAATACACATAAACTGACAAGTTCTGCACCTCGTCTTTATACACTCCATCCCACCAGGCATTTGAATTGATTGCTTCAAAAACCAATTGACCCCAGCGATTGTAAATCCTGAATTCTTCTATCTGAACATCTCCGTTAATAAACGGACCGATTTTCTCATTGACCCCATCTCCATTGGGAGAGAAGGCTGTAGGCATGGCAACTTTGCATTCTGAATCCAGAACATTTATGGTTACCATATCCTCTGCAATGCAATTGTTACTGTCAGTTGCCTGCACCATGTAAGTAATTGTCTGGCCAGGCGAGGCAACTGGGTTTGTACATTGAACACATGACAGGCTGCTATCAGGCGACCAAACTAATGAAGATGCATTGCTGATCGTATTCAAAACCACTGAAGCACCAAATTCGATAGTTGTATCCGAAATGGTGGTGACAAACGGGCTGCTGTTAATTGAAAGGGTGGTAACTGTAATGCTGTCGCATCCGGCAGAACCGGTAGCTGAGTCATAATATATGCCAGGATTCGTTTGCCACACATTAGCTAAGAAAATGCTGTCACCGTCACAAATGGAAGAAGCTTGATTAACAACAGTTGTATCAAGAACGGAAAGATTAGTAACGGTGATGCTGTCGCATCCGGCTATAGATGTTGATGAGTCGAAGTACGTTCCAGGCTGATGTTGCCAAAAACCGCCAACGAAAAACGAATCCGATGTGCAAATCCTTTGATCCATGTTTACCGTAATTGGGTAATCTACAAAAACCTGAACGGACTCAACAGTGCTGCAATTACTGGCACCTGTTATACTGACGAAATAAGTAATAGTGGAATCTGGAGTGGCAACAGGATTAGGGATATTGATATTGGAAAGTCCGGTCTGTGGTTGCCAGTAATAAAAATCACCTCCGCCTGAGGACAATTGTTTTGATTCGCCAACGCATATTGAGTCATCAGCAGAAATAAAAGTAATAGGTTGTGGATTAACGGTTACGGTGACTGATTGAGAATCAATACATCCAGATGTTTCAATTACAACTTTATAAGTTATTGTAGAATCAGGATTAGCAATTGGATTTGGAATATTTATATTACTTAGGAACATGTCAGGACTCCATTTATAGTTTAATCCTCAGCTTGCACTCAGTTGAATTGAACTTCCATGGCAGATTATTGTGTCGGGAGTAATTGATGATTGAATAGAATTGTAATTGGATAAAAACCCGTATCGGGATCCGGTTATATTACCGCCATTGATTATTCCGACATGGAATAAGCCTGAAGAATTTGTAATCAAGCTTGCTGTATTGACTGGGATATCGATAGGATTAAATATCAAGTTAGCGGTCAGCCATTGTCCATTGGTTCCTGGTACCGGAGTAAATGATGACTGCGGGATAAGTGCGTTGCTCCCGTTTAAAAAGAAATCGTCTTCGGAGCCATACTTTACAATAATGATTAGACCGAAATTTTCATTGGTAGAACGAGTAAAACTCACTTGTCGGCTGCCGGTGCATTCAATGGGAGGCAACACTTCTTGACCTGTTTCACATCCGAATCCAGTTATGTGCAAAAGATATGCGGGTTTTGAGGTTTCAACATAAATTGCGCCAGATGCGAGATCAAATTCATAAATATCTCCCTCATGTATCACAGCAACAGGCGTTGCTCCTCCGCCCACATAAACTTCCGTGCTGTCCATAGAGGCTATTATAAAAATTTTATCCGGAAAATTGAGAAATCCTTTAACTGCTATATATTTTTTCCCTATTACATTGGTTGGGACAATTTGATCGCCAGCAAGATCGCGGCAGATTCCGAATGGTAAATGCTCCATTAAATCGTCTTTCACAGTTACGGCAATCGGTTTATTTGAGGTTACCTTTGAGCCGCCCAAGTGATCTGCTGCTAATTGGCTGGCCGCGGTTGCGGAGTAGGTTTGTCCCTTATTCAATGGCAAAGAAAATGTTGTGTTGGCAGTATGTCCAATTATATCCTTCTTTGGGGTGATACTTACAAAAGTGCTATCCTCAGTTGCCACAATTTCGAATGATGAATATGGCCATGGACTATAGGAGATCGAGTTCCTCCAAAAGTCTTGTGCGGGTATATAAAATTCCGTGCCCAGTGCATTTCTCCCCTTTAACGAAAAAATCTCGGGATTGCATCTGCAGGACGAACTCATAACTTCATAATATACCGTAATTAAACTTGTTGAGCGAATAAGCAGCCCATAATTTAAGATCGCGTTTGCTGGTTGGTTCTCAATTAAAGATATCTGAGAGGTTAGATCAACTGTTACTGCACCATTGGCTGGAACACTTACAAACTGAACGGTGAAAGCCGGGTTTGCTGGCTGCGAAATTGTGACGAAAGCAGCTTGACTTAATGCGGAAATTCGAAGTAGAATAGGCTTATCAAAATCCTGGTTAGCTTGAGAAACTTCTGGAGCAACAAACCAAAATACCGTATCGGTTTGAGCATTGATATCCCATATCAGCTGAAAGGCCAATATTGTTATAAAAACAAGTACTCGTCCCGCCATGACAAAATAATTCAGTAAACACTAATATAAAGAGAATTAGGAGAATTATAAAACTTAAGGCGGCCAGGGCCGATGCACTATGAAAATAGAATCGTCTCTCGTTAGCCCAAAGGATGAGACCTCATTCTTACCTGTGTTCGTAGTTTGTCGTTCCGCTACTGCACTAAGGTAATATTTCCGCTTTGCACTTTAGAAACTCCATTGCAGGTGTATTTGAGATAATACACATAAACCGATAGGTGCTGCACCTCGTCTTTATACACTCCATCCCACCAGGCATTTGAATTGATTGCTTCAAAAACCAATTGACCCCAGCGATTGTAAATCCTGAATTCTTCTATCTGAACATCTCCGTTAATAAACGGACCGATTTTCTCATTGACCCCATCTCCATTGGGAGAGAAGGCTGTAGGCATGGCAACTTTGCATTCTGAATCCAGAACATTTATGGTTACCATATCCTCTGCAATGCAATTGTTACTGTCAGTTGCCTGCACCATGTAAGTAATTGTCTGGCCAGGCGAGGCAACTGGGTTTGTACATTGAACACATGACAGGCTGCTATCAGGCGACCAAACTAATGAAGATGCATTGCTGATCGTATTCAAAACCACTGAAGCACCAAATTCGATAGTTGTATCCGAAATGGTGGTGACAAACGGGCTGCTGTTAATTGAAAGGGTGGTAACTGTAATGCTGTCGCATCCGGCAGAACCGGTAGCTGAGTCATAATATACGCCAGGATTCGTTTGCCACGCATTAGCTAAGAATATGCTGTCACCGTCACAAACGGAAGAAGTTTGACTGACAACAATCGTATCCAGAACGGAAAGATTGGTGACAGTTATGCTGTCACATCCGGCAATCGTTTGCTGCGAATCAATATAAACTCCGGTTTGCGTCTGCCACCCTCCCCCGACAAAAACCGAATCCTGGCGGCAGATAGATAGAAAGGCTGTATCCTGATAATTTGGATTAACGCTTAACACAGTGACAATAACGCTGTCGCAAACATCCACAGACATAAAAGAATCGCTGTAACTGCCGGATACGAACCGCCATGCTCCACCGGCAAAAAAGCTGTCGCCTTCGCATATCGTTACCGAGATCGAAGAATTAAAAACGCTGGCAACCGAAAGAACCGTGACAATTGTGCTGTCGCAATTCGCAGCATTTGTAAACACATCAATGTAAGTTCCGGGGGCACTTTGCCAGCCTCCGCCAACAAACAGTGAATCATCCGAACAGATTTTAGCAAACACGTAGGAGATGCTCGTATCAGCAACTGTGACAACTGTATTTGCAATACTATCACAGCCGCTTGCAGCCATAAATGTGTCCGTATAAATCCCCGGTTGTGATTGCCACGAACCACCGGAAAAAATGCTATCTCCTTCGCAAATCGTCATACTGGTTTGTGTAAGAATAGCTGTGTTGACCGTTAGGTTCGTGACTACTACGCTGTCACAACCCGCAAAACTTGAAAACGTATCGCGATAAACTCCATCGTTTTTCTGCCAGACGTTTTCTAAGAAAAGGCTATCACCAACACAAATAGCGACATTTCGGTTGGTGATTATTGTGTCAACAAACAAATTAGTGACGATAATGCTATCGCATCCGGCTTGTGCCGTCAGTGTATCGCGATAAACTCCGGCTTGGTATTGCCAGTTGCCCGCAGCGAGAAAGGAATCACCCGGGCAGATATGTTCATCAATATTGCTGACAAAATGCTCCAATACAAATACAGTCACAGAGTCAGAGACAGCACATCCATTGGATGAGGAGATTTCTACGATATAAGTTGTAGTGGAGTCAGGGGTTGCAACGGGATCCGATATGTTCGGGTTTGAAAGGCTTAATGGCAACCAACTATAAGAATCTCCTCCACCTGCTAATAATTGAGAGGAATCGTTATCACAGATTGTGTCGTTCTGTGATATAAAAGGAATGGGAGACGGGTTAACGGTAATCGTTACATCCGTGGTATCCATACATGCACCTGCAGAGACAATAACCGTATAAGTTAATGTTGAATCGGGAGTAGCAATAGGATTCGCAATAAGGCTATCACTTAAAAAGCTACCGGGGATCCAACTGTAATTAATTCCACCTCTTGCATTAAGAATAAGAGATTCTCCGCTACAAATTGAAGTATCTGCAAGTGTGGAAGCAATCAATGCATTGAAGTTTGAAAAGTAGCCATAACTACATCCCCCGATGTTATCTCCGTTGATAATTCCAACATGGAAAAGTTCAGCAGGATTTGAAATCATGCTTGCCGTACCAACAGGAATTTGGGTGGTGTTAAAAGTTACTCTCGCATAGTACCATTGTCCTGCTGATCCGGGGACTACTGTAAATGAACTGCCGGGAAGTAATGAACCATTTCCATTTAAGACAAAACTGTTTTGCCCCCCACTTTTAACAATTACAATAAGGCCGAAATTTTCATTGGTTGATCTGGTAAAGCTTACCTGCTGACTTCCGGTACACTCAATCGAAGGCAGAAGTGAAGAGCCTACTTCACATCCAAATCCTGAAACGTGTAAAACATAAACCGGCTGCGAGGCTTCAATATAAGAAGCACCGCTCACAACATCATAAGCATGTATTTGTCCAGCGCTAAGTGTAGCTACAGGAACCGCATTCCCATTGATAAAAACGTTGGTGCCGTTTTGAGTTGCCATTATAAACGCCTTGTCAGCATTACCTAAAAAACCTTTTACAGCTACATACTTTTTACCGATCACGTTAGTAGGAACTATTTGATCTCCAGCCAGGTCTCTGCATGTTCCGTAGGAAAGATTTTCCAATAAATCGTCTTTTACCGTTATTGCTATTGGCTTGTCAGAAATTACTCTGGAGCCGCCTAAATGCTCGGAGGCAAGTTGACTCGTTGCTGTGGCAGAATAGGTCTGTCCTTTGTTTAATGCCATCGAAAAGGTTACACCGCCAGAATGACCAACAATATTTTTGGAAGGAGTTATCGTAACATTTGTGTTGTCCTCAGTCGCTACTATATCGAATGATTCGTAAGGGGTGGGCGTATAAGTATTAGTATTTCTCCAAAAATTTTGAGAAGGTATGAAAAAGTCCGTCCCTAAGGCATTGCTCCCTTTTAAGGAAAAAATTTCCGGGTTACATAGACATTGCAGGCTTAGGACCTCATAATACACTGTGATGAAGCTGGTTGATTTAATAAGGAGACCATAGTTCAACACCGTGTTTGGCGGCCGATTCTCTACAATGGATATTTGAGAGGTTAAATCTACCGTTACCGTACCATTTGCAGGAACGTTTGCGGTTTGAGTAAGAAATGAAGGATTAGCGGGTTGAGAAATGGTAACTACCGCAGGTTGATTACCTGCTGAAATTCTCAGAAGAATAGGTTTGTCGAAATTCAAAGTTGCCACGGAAACATCAGGTGCGGCAAACCAAAAAACAGTATCGGTTTGCGCAAATGCCAGTGAAGGCAACAAGAGCACAATGTAAAAGAACCCATTAGTGAAATTTCTTGCGGCAAGAAAATCTGAGATTAGCATTGTTACCAAATTAGTTTCAACGAATCTTTTTTGAATTCACTTAGTTCAGTACAATTTTCTTAATCTCTATTATCTGGCTGCTTGGATTTAGAATTTGCAGGAAGTACA
>CAYOYI010000022.1:0-810 GCA_964408105.1 uncultured Chitinophagaceae bacterium
ATCACCGCGATAAGCATGATTGTTACATGTTCCACTGCCCAAAAGCGAAGCACCTCATCCTGCATCGCAGCAGACATATTCGACAATGCGGATTTTACCACAGGGCTTACAAAATAAAGTATCACCCCGAGCAGGAATTGCAGGTGAATGGCCATTAGCAGCAGGATAGCAAAATTGTTATCGGTAGATGAGTAACGCTGCTTCAGCAGGTGCCTGGCCATTGAGCGTATGACTACGATCATCAGCACCAGCAATACTGCATAACGGAGGACTGAGTGTGTTTGGAGCAATACGGAATACATGATCTGTATGCGAAGGTAACAAACGGTTTCCACTACGAAAAAATGCAGTGGTTTTTGAGAATAGCCTTGGTCTTCTTCCGGCTGAAAAATGTGCCGAGGAAATTATATCTTAATACCAAAATTAATGGTGATGCGAGCAAGAATCTGTATCGCTTTTATTGCTGTTTACCTTATTCCACTTCGGCCAATCACGGCTCAACACACTTTTTCCATATGTGCCGTGGACACTGTAACCCGGGAAGCAGGCAGTGCAGGCGCCTCCTGTATCAGTAATTCCGTTATTATTAGTCAACTTTTTCCAGGTTTTGGCGTGGTGCACACCCAGGCTGCATATATCTTTTACAACAAGATCAGAGCCAAAGAACTTATGCTGGATAGCTTAGAACCAAGCATAATAATTGACTCCCTCGTGTCCGCTGACACCGACCCTGACATCCGGCAATATGGAATTGTTCAACTGAGGAGTGGTGTACCTGCTGCGGCAGGCTTTACGGGAATGAACTGTATG
>CAYOYI010000022.1:820-18426 GCA_964408105.1 uncultured Chitinophagaceae bacterium
CATATTGTCGGACGCAATTACACTATACAGGGGAATATCTTGTTGGGGCAGGAAATTCTTGATTCTATGGAGGCTCGATTTCTCAGAGAACCGGGAAACCTAGCTTGCAAGCTGATGGCTGCTTTACAGGGAGCTAAGGTTGCTGGCGCAGATACACGATGTATTTCAAGTGGCAATTCATCGCTCTCATCATTCTTGCGGGTAGCTCAGCCTTGGGATGATTCAAACAACCCTTCGATTAATCTTAATGTACCCAGCGGTCCCCCCGGGTTTGAACCGATTGATTCATTGCAAACATTATTTGACAGCGTAATGACCTGCACAACTACTGTTGGGATGCATCATCTGAAATTTCAAGATGTCAAAGTGAATTATGAAAGAACGTTACAGCAATTGACGATCTCCGGAAGTGTATCTGCGATTTTTCAATTTGAACTTTACAATAGCCTTGGCGGGAAAATTTTTAGTCAATCTAATGGCTCGACACGCATTAATGTGAGTGATCTGCCAAGCGGAGTTTACCTGTGGATGCTGAAAACGGAAGGCAATCCGAAAATTTCAGGGAAAGTAATCGTTAGCCGCAATCATTGAATCTTAATCAGTCTGCCCTCGAAGGGAGACATGCCATAGGGGGGATTAGCGTGAGTGGAGAAAGCGATTTCCCCTTCTAAGCTTGGAATTTCAACTTGCTTCTTTGACATATTCAGAACAACCAAATACTTTTCATTGGAAGTTGTTCTGTAAAATGCGAGAATCTTTTTGTTGCAAAATGCTTCCGCAATTTCAAGCCTTCCGCTTTGCAGAGCAGGTATTTGATTTCGAAGAAGGATTATTTTCTGGTAAAAATTCAATAATGAGCTTTCGTCAGCTTTCTGTCGCTCCGCATTAATCTCTTCATAATTACAGGAAACCGGCAACCATGGTTCGGCTGACTCAGGACAAAAACCGGCATTAGGTTTATCATTCCACAACATCGGTGTCCGGCATTCATCACGGTTAAGCGATTGCCCCGACCAATTCACGAGGAATTGAGGAAGCCATTTAAAGCGCTGCGCGAGCGGATCTTTTCCTTCACGCAATGGGATTTTGCTTTGGGACATTCCAAGCTCTTCACCATTGTAAGTGAACGGAACTCCCCGAACTGTGAATTGAAAAAATGCAAGAAGCCTTGCTTTTTCAATATTCCCGCCCAGCCTGGAAAAGCTTCTTGCACGATCATGATTGCTGAAGACATAGGTTGGTACAAACGGCTCAGGAAAATTCTCCTCGAATGATTCCACCATTTTTCGAAAATCCTCAGCATTGAATTTTGTGGAGAGCGTTTGAAACAAGAAAACGGTATTCAGCCCAGCGTGATCATTATGGCTGCAAAACCGTTTTATCGTTTTGTTATCACCGAATACTTCCCCTACCAGAAATCTTTTTGGATTATCAAATTCATCAATGACACTTCGCAGCTCCGTTGCGAATTCAAAACTCTTTTCCTGATTGAGATTGTATTTGTATTCCTGAAAGAATCCGTTGGGGTTGTCTTCTGACGGCATTAACCTGAAAAGAAACGGATTGTCTTGAAACGAAGTATCCTCATAAACCGCATTGAACATATCAAGCCGAAAACCATCAACGCCTTTTTTCAGCCAAAATCTCACCATGTCAAACATGGCAGCCTTCACTTCCGGGTTGTGATAATTAAGATCGGGCTGAAACGGCAGAAACGCTGCATAATAAAATTGTTTTCTCCCTTTATGATACGTCCAGCCGCTGCCGCCTAAAACAGATTTCCAATTATTGGGAGGACGCTTCCCTTTTCCATCTCTCCACACATACCAGTCCGCTTTAGGATTGCCACGCGAACTTGCGGATTCCTTAAACCAAGGATGCTTTATAGATGTATGATTCATCACGAGGTCAAAAATGATTTTCATTCCTCTCTTATGAACCTCGTCAATCAGCTTTTCACAGACTCTCATGTCTCCATATTCCGGAGCTATATCCTGGTAATCACTGATGTCATATCCGAAATCCTGTTGCGGGCTTTTAAAAAATGGAGAAAGCCAGATCGTTTCAAAACCCAATTCTTTAATATGGTCGAGTTTGTCAATCACACCCTGCAGGTCGCCAATGCCATCGCCATTGCTGTCGTAAAATGAGCGCGGATAAACTTGATAAACGGTGGTGGACTTCCACCATTCCTGGGCTGAAAGGTTTTGTGTCATAACCAGAAATTCAAAACATGCAGCGAGCAAAAATCCTTGGATAATTGAAATTAACTGCATCGAAATATTAAAGATGAACTAAAGAGTTTCAAGCTTTGTAAATTGCCGCCTGAAAATAAAATGAATTTTTCTGTCAGGAGCAATAACAAAGTAATAATCGCAACGGTTGCGCTATTCCTTGCACAGCTATACCTGATGTTCAAAGGCGGTTCCCTTTTCGGGAAGTATTGGAATCCGATTCTGTTGTTCACTGTTTCAATGGCTATTCCAATTGTTTACCTGCGATGGAGCAGACATTTAAAAAATCACTTGGCATCTAAAAAAAGTTTTGTCTGGACAATTGCCGGAATAAGTGGAATGATTCTGCTTTTTCCCGCAATTCACGGAGGCCTTGAAAAATATCCAGATCCAGCGCAATATTCAGATGTACTCCCCCAGCTAACGACTCTTTATCAAAGATTTGAAAATGGTATTTTCCCTTATGCTCTGGTACCTTTAAAAGGGTACTCCCCTTATCCGGTTTACATGCCGTTACACTGGCTGCCCGTTGGGATACCCTATGCATTGCACGTTGATGTAAGATGGGTGGGATATATTATGCTGGCTCTTGCAATAGGATTTTATGGTTGGCTGGCTGGAAACGGGACAAGAACATTTGCGGTAATTATTGGCGCAATTACGCCCGCAGTGGTACTGATGGCTTACCTGTTATCGGGTGAAATTGATTTGCCGGTAACGTTTGAGCCAATCATTGCGGCTTATTATGTTGTATTGGCAGCCGGAATACTGGGCCGGAACATTTACGTCATTGCGATTGGATTAATCATGTGCCTGGTATCGAGGTACACGCTAATCTTTTGGCTTCCGCTTTTTGCGGTGCTTCTGCTTCGGGAATTCAAATGGGCGAAAAACGGGATAGTCTGGGCATCTGTGTTTTTGGGGATCATGGCGCTATATGTTTTCCCTTTTTTAATGAAGGATACCACAATTCTTCAACAGGGAGTTGAGTACCATAATCGCTGTGCTATTGATGAATGGACCGGTTATGGAAATCCCCCCATTTCATATACGTTTGAAGCCGGGATACATTTCGCTCAGTTTTTTAAAAACATCTTTCCTGGAGATATGACACACCGTGTATTTTATGCCCGCATCGTGCAGGGCGCATTGATGATCTTATTGAATGTGGCCGGATTGTTTTGGTTCTTCAGGATGAAAGACAAGGTTGATCCGCTTGAATTCAGTTTCGTTATGCTCTATGTTTTCTTGATGTTCTTTTACTTCTTCGGACCGCTCACGTATCGCTACTATTACATCACTCCGCTTGTCTTTTCCGCGATCATGACCGGAAGGATCGTCGCTCAAAATAAAAGTGATTGAGTTTTTGTTTTCCTGCATCTCTCCTATTTTAGCCGACTCAAAATAATTCAAATGAATCTTCACGAATATCAGGCAAAGCAAATACTGACCGACTTTGGAGTTCCCGTGCAGAAGGGAATCGCTGTGGATAATGTGCAAGCGGCTTTAGATGCGGCAAAGAAGCTGCAACAAGAGACAGGCACTCAGTTTTGGGTGGTGAAGGCGCAAATACATGCGGGAGGAAGAGGAAAAGGTGGTGGCGTAAAGCTGGCAAAAAATATTGATGAGCTGAAAGAAAAAGCTTCCGGCATCTTAGGAATGCAACTTGTGACTCCGCAAACCGGCCCGCAGGGAAAAAAGGTGAATAAGATTTTAATCACTCAGGATGTTTTCTATCCGGGGGAAAATAAGCCGAAGGAATTTTATCTGAGTATTTTGATGGATCGTGCGCAAAGCCGCAACGTCATTATCTACACAACCGAAGGCGGAATGGATATTGAAGAAGTTGCGGAAAAAACTCCTCATCTGCTTTTCAAAGAAACAGTTGATCCCGCAATAGGTTTACGACCTTACCAGGCAAGGAAGATCGCGTTCAATTTGAAATTGGAAGGGAATGCCTTTAAGGAAATGGTAAGCTTTGTGCAAAAGCTCTACAAGGCCTATGTGTCAACCGATGCTTCGCTTGTCGAAATCAACCCGATGCTTAGGACTTCCGATGATAAGATCATCGCGGTGGACGCTAAGGTACAGTTGGATGATAATGCCCTTTATCGCCATAAGGATTATGAGGCGCTACGCGATATCACGGAAGAAGACCCGACTGAAGTGGAAGCCGGAAAACATAATCTGAACTTCATCAAACTGGATGGCAACGTGGGCTGCATGGTAAATGGTGCCGGCCTTGCGATGGCAACTATGGATATGATCAAGCTTGCAGGAGGTTCCCCGGCAAACTTTCTCGATGTTGGCGGCACGGCAAATGCTCAAACCGTTGAAGCAGGATTCAGAATCATTTTGAAGGACCCGAATGTGAAAGCCATCCTTGTAAATATTTTCGGAGGCATCGTGCGCTGCGACAGGGTAGCTCAGGGAATTGTGGATGCTTATCAAAACATCGGTGAGATAAAAATTCCCATCATCGTTCGCTTGCAAGGAACCAATGCTGAATTGGCCAAAGAGCTGATTGACAAATCCGGATTGAAAGTGCGCTCTGCAATATTGTTGAAAGAAGCAGCTGAGCTTGTGCAGAAGGCGCTTTGATTGGAGGACGTTTATAGCTTTAAAAGCTACTTTTTCTCCATTTCCCTGTTGAAAAATCCATAAGCTTTACCTTTCATAAACGGCTATCTTCGCCCCACTTTTAAAAAGGGGAAATCCAGCGTATTCGTTTGATGAAATTCTACTCTCTTGTTGCAGGTGTTGCTTTGCTGCTGACCAGTTCATTATCCTTCGGACAAACGGGAACCGTCCGAGGGTTCGTATATGAAAAAGAAACGGGTGAGCCTGTGTTGTTCACCACTGTGGTGCTGGAAGGCACCTCCATTGGCGCAGCCACTGACTACAACGGCTTTTTCTCGATCCCCAAGATACCGCCTGGTGATTATACACTTTTGGTCTCCTCAATAGAATTCGATTCTTTGCGCGTTCCGGTCACCATCACCGCAAACCAGATAGTATCAAAGTCTCTTTACCTCGAAAAGCGTCTTGTCAAAATACAGGAGGTTGATGTCTCCGCAAAGCGTGAGAACGTGAAAACACAGACACAGGTATCTACGATTTCGGTAACGCCAAGGGAAGTGAGCCTGCTGCCGTCAGTTGGCGGGGAGCCTGACATAGCGCAGTTCCTTCAGATCGTTCCTGGAGTGATTTTCACCGGTGACCAGGGAGGGCAATTATACATCAGAGGTGGTTCGCCCATTCAAACGAAGGTGTTGCTTGATGGGGCAACAATCTATAATCCATTTCACTCTATCGGGCTGTATTCTGTTTTTGAAACCGACATCATCAAAAGCGCTGACGTTTATACGGGAGGATTCAACGCTGAATATGGTGATCGCATATCCGCGGTGATTGACATAAAAACGCGCGATGGAAATAAAAACCGCCTCGGTGGAAAAATATCGGCAAGCCCATTTCTGGCTTCCGCAACCTTAGAAGGGCCGCTGATGAAAATGAGAGAACGCGGCAGCAGCATTTCATTTCTGCTTAATTCAAAGATATCCTACTTAGATCGTACCTCTCCTTCTTTGTATTCATACGTTGGCAAAGACGGAATACCTTTCAGCTTTTACGACTATTATGGAAAACTTACGTTCAGCACTAATTCAGGCTCCAAGCTGAACCTGTTTGGTTTTCATCATAAAGATATCGCCAGGTTTAACGATATCAGCAACCTTGAATGGATTCGGCAGCAATTTCGTGGTGGTTCCGGGGCAGGCAAAGGTTCTCATCTCCGGCAATCTCGCCTATACGGGTTATGACATTGACCTTCAGGAAGGAGATAGCAAACCGAGAACAAGCGCGGTTAACAGCTTCACGCTTGGGTTCGCGTTCACTTATTTTCTAAAGAATGGTGAATTCAAATACGGCTTTGATGTCAACTGGTTCGAGACGGTTTTTGAATTCTACAATGCTCTCGGCCTTAAGGTTGATCAGAATCAAAACACGACTGAGATCGGATTTTTTCTCCGGTATAAAAAAGTATTTGGCAAGCTGGTTTTCGAACCTAGCTTCCGGGCACAATACTATGCTACGCTTTCCACGATCTGGCCTGAGCCACGCCTCAGCCTGAAATTCAATGCGCATGATAAAGTGAGATTGAAGCTTGCCGGAGGGATATATTCTCAAAACCTTATCAGCGGTAAGTCAGACCGGGACGTAGTGAACCTGTTTACCTCATTCCTTTCGGGCCCTGAAGAAACCATTGGCGATGCGAATGGCGAACAGGCAAGCAACAATTTGCAAATTGCTTATCACGCTGTTTTTGGAATCGAATATGATCTCACAAGTTTCCTTGAACTGAATGTTGAGCCTTATTATAAGTATTACGGAAGGCTGATTGATATCAACCGCAATAAGACTTACGAAGATGTTGCAGCCAACAGCAGTGTGCCGGATGAGCAAAAAAAAGATTTCCTCACCGAAACCGGACACGCTTATGGTTTGGATGTGCTGCTGAAATTTGATTACAAGAAATTTTATGTTTGGGGATCCTATTCGCTTGCGTACGTTACACATGATGACGGAAAAATAACTTTCAGTCCTCATTACGACCGCAGGCACAATTTCAACCTTGTTGCATCATATAAATTTGGCAAGAAGCCTGTTTGGGAAGCAGGCGCCAGATGGAATTATGGGTCAGGGTTTCCATTCACAAGGACACAGGCCTTTTATCCCGATCTTGGAAATATTTTCTTCCAGAATGGCATCAGCACCAACTATGTAACTGCCAATCCTCAAAATGAAGAAGATATCGGAATAGTCTATGAAGAAGAGATCAATGCTGGGCGGCTGCCATCCTATCATCGCCTGGATCTTTCCCTGAAATGCACCATTCCTTTTTCAAAAAGAGTTTCAATGGATATTACAGCTAGCGTTATGAACGTTTATAACCGGTCGAACATATTTTATTACGACAGGATTCGTTCTGAGAGAGTTGACCAACTGCCCGTTCTGCCAAGCTTGAGCGTTTCACTTTCATTTTAATAGTGGTACATGATTAAAAAGACGATTAGCAAGATCAGAGTTTACACTAAGCAGGTATTTTTAATTGGCCAGCTGGCAGCCATGTCTGCATTTATCCTCATTTCAGCTCCCCTTGCAGGTCAGGAATCGCTTACTTACGATGATCCGGAGCAGGCTTACAAGAAAGGGCTTGAGATGTTTGAATTCAAAAATTATGTCGAAGCAAAGCGCCTGTTCCAGCAAACTATAGACAGGCCGATGCGTGCCCCGGAAAACGAGAATCAAACTTATGTCACCAATGCAAAAGTGTACGCAGCGTTTTGCGCATTTGAACTCCACCAACCCGATGCAGGAAAGCTTCTTGAGGAAGCAATAAAACTCATATATGGAGAGCCGCCATTAAAAAGATATGCCTATTACTATATGGGCAAATACTACTTCCGGGAGAAGGAGTACGCAAATGCTATTGAATATTTTGAAAAAACCGACAAAAAGCATTTGAGCAGCGATGACCTTGCGGAATATAAATTCCAGCTTGCTTATTGCTATTTCTACAAAAAGCGCCTGGATGAAGCAGAAAAGCTTTTTAAAGAAATCAGGAACATTAAGAACAAGTATTACTATCCTTCAAACTATTACTACGGCTACATTGCTTTCCAAAAGCGGGAACTGGATGTGGCGATGGAAAGCTTCCAGCGGATAAAGGATTCAAAAGTTTATGAGAAGATCATTCCTTATTACATCAGCCAGGTTTACTATTTCAAAAAACAATATGATGACCTTATTAAGTACCTTCATCCGCTCATCAGCGACAGCGGGCTGAAATATTACGCAGAATTGAACCAGATTCTCGGGCAGGCATATTTTGAGCAAGGAAAGTATGATAAGGCTATTCGTCACCTGACCATCTATATCACCGAGTCGGGCAAGGCAAGAAAGGAAGACATCTACCAGCTTGGTTATGCTTACTATAAAGCCGGAGATTACAAAGAGGCGATCATTCAGCTTGAGCAATTAGACAATCAGAGTGATACGCTTGGCCAGAATGCGGTTTATGTGCTGGGTGATTGCTACATGAAAGTTGGCAAAAAGAGTAATGCCCGCAGCGCTTTCGGGAAAGCCTCGCAAATGGATTTTGATCCTGCAATTTCAGAAATCGCGCTGTTCAATTATGCTAAATTGTCTTATGAGCTCGGGTATGAAACTGAGGCCATAAAGTCATTTCAGAAGTATATTGACCAGTATGACTCTGGTGAAAACGCAGAGGAAGCCAAAGAACTGCTGACAGAACTTTTCCTCAACACCAGAAACTACAAAGAAGCGCTTAGAGTGATAGAGTCGGTGAAGAATCCTTCGCCTAAAGTGAAACAGGCTTATCAGGAAGTCGCATACAATCGCGGAATAGAATTTTACAACGACAGGGAATTCGATGAGGCCATCGCCCAGTTCAATAAGTCACTGCAAAATCCCGTAAATGCACCGATCAAAGCGCTTTCATACTACTGGAAAGGAGAATCTTACTATGCAAAGAATGAATACAGCAGTGCGGCAGAGCATTATCTTCAGTTCATTGATCTCGCTAAGATCACAACATTCGCTGACGGTGACTGGTATATTGCGAATGCATACTACGGAGCGGGATATTCACTGCTGAAGCAAAATAAATATGGCAATGCGCTTCCTTCCTTCAATGAGTGTATAGCAAAATGCAAAACTGCAACAGACAAGAATCTGAAAGACAAGATTTTGCCTGATGCCCAATTGCGCGCAGCTGATTGCAGCTTTATGGTCAGGGATTATAATGGCGCCCTTGCCAACTATTCCCAGATTATTGATGGCAAGAAAAGCGGAGCCGATTATGCTTCGTTTCAAAAAGGTATGATCCTCGGATTACAGGGAAAAATGGACGGCAAAGCTGCGATCATGGAAACGTTTGAGACGAAATATCCCGGTTCCATTTATCTCGATGATGCGATTTATGAAGCGGGAACGGCCTACATTTCATTGGGAAAAGATCAGACTGCCATCCAGCTTTTCAAAAAGATACCTGAGAAATTTCCCAATAGCAGTTACGTTGCAAAGTCATATTTGAAGTTGGGATTAGTTTATTATAACCAAAATGACGTGACAGCAGCAATGGACAGCTATAAGAAGGTGATCTCGAAATATCCCAACTCGGAAGATGCGCAGCAGGCGTTGCTTGCCATCAAGCAAATCTCAATTGCCGAAGGCGACCCCAAGCTTTACATGAACGTGGTGAACAGTTCCCCGAACTTGCGCGTGTCAGCTTCTGAGAAAGATTCTATTTCATATCTGGCCGCTGAATCTCAATTCATAAGCGGCAAATGCGATCAGGCGATAAGTTCATTCTCCGATTACATCTCGGAATTTAAAGACGGATACTTCCTGCTGAATGCACGCTTCTACAGAGGAGAATGTTACTACTCAGCAAAACAATTTCAACCGGCACTGGCGGATTACAAATACGTGATTGATGCCGGTAAGAATATTTACTTTGAAAAAGCTCTTGCAAAGGCATCTTTTGTTTCATTCAACAACAACAGTTACCAGGAAGCATTCGGCTATTATAAACTCCTGCTGGAGAATGCTGCCTTTAAAGAAAACGTCTATGCTGCAAACCTTGGACTCATGCGTTGCTCCTATCATTTGCAAAGAATGCCTGAGCTTAAGGAGTATGCTACAACAGTGTTAAGTTCTTCTGACGCGCCTGCCGACAATAAGATCGAGGCTGAATTCTATCTGGGCAAAGTTGCTTTTGCAGAAAAAGATTATGATCAGGCCGTAAAATTCTTCAAAAAGACAGCCGACATGACCACAACTCAGATCGGCTCTGAAGCCAAATACCTTGTTGCTGAAATCAGTTTTATCAAAGGAATTTATCAGCAATCATTGGATGAATGTCTTGCTTTTGTTGAGCTGAAACCAACACATGAATACTGGAGAGTAAAAGGCTTCATCCTGCTTGCACAGAACTATCATAAATTAAACAACACCTTCCAGGCTAAAGCCACCTTGCAAAGTATTATTGACCATTATAAAAGCGATGATGATCTGAAATCAATTGCACAGAGCAAGCTGAATGAAATTCTAGAGGACGAGAAAGCAAAGCAAAAGATAGAGATCATTTCTGACACCGGTTCAACCTTGGAAGAAGATACGACCGAGCAAATCGAATTGGTTGTACCGGTTGAAGTTGACACACTAAAAGAAGATTGATGATGAAACCTGGCAAATACATTTTTATTCTTCTGTTCCTCTTATCCGGCTTGTCGCTTCATGCTCAAAAGGAAGAATTGAAGCCTGAAGAAATTGAAGTGGTGACCACATACACTCCTTTTCTGGCCGATGCGTTCAAGATCAATTTCCCGGCTGTTATTCCTCCGAGAAAATCCATTGAAAAACTCGAGCTGATGTACACCACTCCTGTGAAATTGCTGCCGCTTTCATTTTCGCCTGTGCCGCTGAGACCTCTTGCAATCGGTAAAGAAGGTCCTGAAAAGACTCAGTCATCATACATTAAGCTCGGCTTTGGGACGCAATACAGTCCGTTAGCAGAAGCGCTTTACAATGGTGGCAAATTTGAGAAGGTTAACTATGGATTCTTTTACCGCCATTTTTCTACCTATGGTCAAAATATTGAAAATCAGAAGCAATCGGAAAATCACGGTGAGTTATTCGTCAATTACTACATTAAGAGGATAAAGATCCATTCTGAATTTACCTATGACCGGAAGGGAGTGCGCTATTTCGGTTATGACCATAGTGATACCACGATTGATGGCGATGACATCAAGCAGGTATTTAATTTCATCGGTTGGTCGGCAGATGTTTCGAATGTTGAGAGTAAACATGATTTCAAATACAGCATTTTACTTGGATTCGGAACTTACTTAGACAGGAACGATGTCCTTGAATCCGATCCTTATTTGGTTGCAAATTTTTTGAAGGTTTTCAAAAAGGATCACTACGTCTATTTTAAAATCGCGGAAGACAACATCATTTTTCAAAACGGTGATTACAACCTCAACCGGAATATTTTCACGCTTAAGCCAACCTACATGTACAATGACGGAAGCTGGAAAGCCTTTGCAGGTTTTGACATGACCTGGGAAGAAAAAATATTTCACTTCTTCCCTGACGTTGGCCTGGAAAGATCGCTGTACAAACAATACTTAGTGGTTTATAATGGGTACAAGATGGAACTTAACAAGACAAGTTACATGACCCTTACCCAGGAAAATCCGTGGCTGAAATTCACCACTGACTTGCGAAATACCTGGCATGATGATGCATACCTGGGATTAAAAGGAACAGCAAAGGACTTTACTTATAATCTTAGATTTTCAAGAAGGGTGATCAGGCGGATGCCACTATTTGTGAACGATACAACAAACATTGCAATGGATCCAACCGCAATGAAAATGTTTGACGTGATCTACGACAGGAGGACGACCACGCTGAATCTCCATGCCGAACTCTTTTACAAAGTGCTTAAGAATTTGACCTTCAGCGCAACGTTTGATTATATCCATTATGAGATGGACAGACAGGAGAAGCCCTGGCATTTGCCAAGTTTCAAACTTGACTTTAACGCACAATATGTGATAAAGAAAAAGGTTTACCTCACGCTGGATTTCTTTGTTAGGGATGGTGTAGAAGCACGGGTGCAGGATACGTCAGTTGATTCGGCCTTTGTATTTAAGTCAATTTCTTTGGGTCCCACTGCTGACATCAATATCGGGGCGGTCTATAAATTCTCTAAGCACTTTTCTGCTTTCTGTAATCTGAATAATCTGGCCGCAATAAAATACGAGAAGTATTACCTTTATCCCTCGTACGGATTCAACATGGTTGCCGGAGCGATATTTACATATTGATACGGCAGCGCAGAAGTATTTCGGTAATGGACTTGCGCAAATACATAAAAGAACTGCTTTATCTCCACGATTGTGTTATCGTTCCCGGTTTTGGAGGCTTTGTCACCAACTATCAGTCATCTGAAGTACAAAGGTTTCAAAACGTTATTTACCCGCCATCCAAAACCATCATGTTCAATAAGCGGCTGCAAAACAATGATGGTGTTCTGGTCAACCATGTTGCGGAAAAGGAAAAAGTTGGATATCGTGTGGCTGAAGAAGCAATCGGCAGGATAGCCTCGGATTGGAACCGATTGCTGAACAATAAAGGCATGTTGTTAATCCCTGACGTGGGCAAGCTATATTTCAATGCGAAGAATACATTGATATTTCTGCCGCAGCTCAGAAAAAATTATTTACCGGAAACTTTTGGCCTGAAGCCGATTTCTTACCACCTCATCAAAGATGACGTTCAGGAAAAAGAGGAAGAAAAGCATTTGCAAACTCTGGTGGAAGACACTGCGGTAGAAACGAAGAGAATAAGAAAAATAAGGACTCAACGGCTTGTTGCCGCAGCCGCGATCTTGATTGCAACACTAATGATCCCGCAACTCTTCCTGCAAAATTTTCTGCCGGAAAAAATCAGGATAGAAAAATTGAATTTGCTAAATGTTCCTGCGGATGAAGTTGCTTTTACTCCTGAACGCAGCGAAACGCGGGTGAGCACTTCTGAAATTGAAAGACCGGCACAAAGCTCACCCAGGTCTTACACCGAAGCTGAGATGGAAACTCCAGCAGTCAGTGAACAACCATCTAATACAATTTCAAGCTTTCAATCAACGCCAACAGAACAAACTGGAAACTTCTATATCGCCTTTGGAAAATTTGATTTTATTTCTGACGCCATCCGCCAGAAAAAGAAGCTCGACAACCAATTCAGCAAGGTATTCGAAGTATTCAGAAATGACGAAGGCTATATTGTCGGGATGTTTGCAGGGAACAGCAAGACCCAAGCAGATGAACAACTTCTCGCCATTGAAGCCAACGCTGAACTTTCTATTGTAAACCGGGAATAGCTCCGATCAACCCCGAATTTTCACTCGCCACTTGTCCTATTTACTTGCCCTCCGGATTGCAAAATCCGGGTTACAGCATTGGAGGGCAGAATTTAATCTGCTGCTTCTTGCTCGGGAAAACTCCGGTGTAGATAAATGAAAGCTCAGGACCACCGTTGGCCCGTGAAGCTTCCGTCAACCCTGACAGGTTTATGTCATAGCTGAAGCCGATATTAATTCTCCCGATGTCAACCCTGGCATTCAGGATCAAAGCATCGAGCAAGCGATACCAACCACCGATATAAAATGATATTTTCTCGGAAGGAAGAGCCGACTTTTTAATTTTTATAAGCGTTCCAAAATTCAACTGGTTATGCGGCCCCTGGTTCAAATAAAGGAAGCTCGGTAACAAAAATACCTGCTCGCTCAGTCCGATATAACCACCGCCATGCACCGTGAATTTGATATATAGTTTCTCATCTCGTGTGCTAAAAAATGACAAGTTCGGCTGGCTTAAGTGTGATGCAGAACCTCCGGCATAAAAATTCAGCCTGTCGTTCTTGACGTAATTCCAAAGTATCCCCGCGCCAACTTCAGGATAAAATAAGTTATCGTTTGTCAGATTTTCACCTGAAGATAAGCTTTGATCGGGTCCATTTGAGCCGTACTGACTGTCAAACGTGAATGCTGAAAAATCAACGGAGCGGTGCCCGAAACCACCCATCACGCCTGTAGTGATGGATTGGGTCCCTCTTTTATTCAGCATGACGGTGTATGAAAGATTCAGGTTTACCTGCGTAGTGCTGAGATTGCCATCACCGGCCCGATCTGTAAAAAAGAATAATCCGATACCGCCAAAGTTTGCTCTCGGGCCATGCTTAAACACGTTCATATCGAATGATGCGGCAAACGTATTATAGGGAGCCAGATCGCTCCACTGATTTTTATAGTTTGCCGCAAAGCGATAATTGCCGCTGTTGACGCCTGCTAATGCAGGATTAAGTAAAAGTGGTGCGGAGTTAAATTGTGAAAAATGGATGTCTTGACCGATGGATGCGAAACTGCCGATCAGCAGAGCTACAACGATAGAATATTTCTTCAGCCTCATATTCATACCCCTCATTTGATTAACGTAATGTTGCCGGTCTTCAATAAAACCTTCTTATAGAAACAGACCGCCTCGACCATATATACGTACACTCCCGTATTTAGTTTCTCTCCATCCATGTTTGTTCCATCCCACCCTTCGTTAATGTCTGTTGTTTCGAAAACCATTTTTCCCCATCGGTCAAACACCTTGAAGTAATTCATCTTTTCCAGTCCGCGGATATGGGCGTAAGCCACATCATTTGCACCGTCTTCGTTAGGTGTAAAGGCATTGCCTACGAATATCAGGTTCTCATCACACTTAACATCTACGCTTATGGTAACATCATCGCTGTTGGTGCACAGCCATTTGTCAAAAATCCGTATTACGTATTGCGTGGTGACGTCAGGGCTGGCAATGGGTGAAAGACAGTTTGCACAACTCAGACTGTCAGCCGGTGTCCAAACAATGGAATCATACCGGTCACTGTAAGTCGTTAGCTCAATTTCTTCACCGCGCAGGATGGTTTGGTCTTCAATGGTTTCAACGATAGGCGGAGGTAAAACAATAACTTCAATCGGAACAGAGTCATACGGGCAAACTCCGTTTGTAAGATGCGCCCAATAAGTTGTAGTCACCTGTGGATTCACTGTTGGGTTGAAGCCGTTTGCGCTATCAATGTATTGATCATTTGGGGTCCAGTAAACGATGGCACCTCCTGAACTGAAAAGTTGCACGCTTTGTCCAAGACAAATGACCGTGTCACGCGCAGCAACTGCAATTGCCGGAGAATCAACCTGCACGATGTGATAAGCCGTGTCCGTGCAACCAATGCTATCCGTAATGACGAGCATCACGTTGTATTGTCCGGGGTTGGCGTAAGTATGTACAGGAGTTTCTCCGCTTCCGGTAGCAGGGCTTTCATCAAAATCCCAATCCCACCTAATGATAGGAACATCACTTCCGTAGCTCAAGTCAACAAAATTTGTAGAGTCTCCAAGGCAGGTTTGTTCTCTTGCAAACTGCGCATTGAGGTTGCTGACTACCACGCGCAGGCTATCGGTGCTTTTGCAACCGCCAAAACCGGTAGTGGTCACCGTGATGGTCGTTGTAGTCCTGGGAAATGTCAGAGGATTGGAAATGACAGGATTGTTAAATATCTCATCAGGCTGTACAAAAGGCAGCCAGACGAAACTTGTGCCACCGGTTGCCGTGAGTTGAATTGTATCTCCGGCACAGATCGTTGTATCGGGATAGGGAGAAATTGTAAGTGGCGGCAAAGGAATAACACTTACCGTAACCGAATCTTCCGTCTCGCAGCCATGAGGTTCTCTGATGATGATATGATAGGTAAATATGCCGGGCGGAGAAGCATATGGATTGAATATGGTAGAATCACTGAGCCACGTACCGGGTGTCCAGTCGTAAGATACATAACCGGAATCAGTCAGCAGTTGAACACTATCCTGCTGGCAAATTATCACGGTGTCAGGTGATTGGATTCCCGATGGTGACGGGTACACATTGATCTGGGTCGCAAAAGTATCGTCACAACCCGCCACATCAGTCACGACAAGATAAGGGTTGTAACTACCCGTGTCAGGATATAAATATGGAGCCGGGAACTGGCCATTGAAAACATCTCCGAAGGTAGCGGTGTCGCCATCAAAATCCCAATACCATGAACTTACTCCCACTTGGGAGCCGGCCGTTGACCCATCGATAAAACTGACCAGCAACGAATCGCATCCTGTGTCATCTGATGCGGTAAAAAAAGCGCTGGGCTTATCCCGTACATAAAGATCGTGGCATATCGTTGACGAACATCCGAAGCTGTTGGTGGCAGTGAGGCACACCGTGACATCTCCCACGATTGTAAAAACATGAACCGGATTTTGAACCGTAGCAGAATCACCATCTCCAAAATCCCACAGCCATTCCACCATGGTGGAATCTATGTGAGCAATTGATGTATCAAAGAACCGTATTGGATCTTCCAGGCAAACACTATCCGATGGATATGAAAAGCCCGGATAAACTGAATCTATATATATCGGCTCGTCCTTGAACAGAACATACGAACACGGTACGGGCACCTGATCATCGGTGAGGTAAACAGCGGGCGTGAATATTCCCGGGCAGGCATAAACGTGCGATGCAGTGCTATCATCTTGCATTCCATAGTTTAGGATTTGGCAATTAGCGTCATTCCATATCCAAAAGTGACTGATTGCATCCACCGAATGGTCATTCAATTCAACCAGTTGGGGCGCACAACCCGAATCGGGAATTGCGGTAATATTCCCTACCGCACCTCCAACATTGATATAGGCGGTCTTGGTCATGCTATCCACACACTGGTTCGCGAATGAGATGTGGAGCTTCACTTCGAAGCTTCCCGCCCTGTTATAAATGTGGCAAGGGCTGTCCAAAACCGAGTAGCTGCCGTCACCAAATTCCCAAAACCAGCTGGAAATAGGCACATTGCCGAGATTGAAAGAGTCGTTGAAACAAGCAAGATGGGGAGGGCATACGCTGTGCGTGTCGTTCGCTACAATACCGCTGTCAGGATAGGTAATAGTAATGATTTGTGGGGCTGCTGTGTCAACGCACCCGATTTCATCGACCCACATTTTTACAGTATAGCTTCCGGAGGCTGTGTAGGTATGACAGGGATTTAAAGCCGACACAACTTGGCTACCGTCACCAAAATCCCAAGAAAGCTGAAGGCCGCCACCGGGTGTGCAGTTTCGGAACGGAACACATTGATTTACACAGTAAAGACTGTAATCAGTTGCAAAACAAGCCTGTGGCCTTCTCAGATCGGCATAATTTATTTTTGTTTCGGTGTCTTCACAGCCGGCATCGTTTCTGACTCTTAAGGAAACCGTATATTTACCTGCTGCAAGGTACGTATTGGAGGTTGAAGCCTTTTGTGTTGCATAATTATCGAAATTACCATCTCCGAAGGTCCAATAAAAATTAAGGTAATTGCTGTTTGCATCCTTAGTAGAGAGGTCATCAAAATTAATTGTGTTTGTAGTTCCCGTTGGAGGTATGCAGCCGTAAGGATTTGGTGAAACGAAGTCAGCAACCACATAGGAAACGGATACATCTTCCGTATGTGTTTTCGTGCAGCCATTGATATCTGTCACCGTCAATCTTACAGTTTTTACACCGGAAGGCAAACCGTAAGAACGACATGGATTCTGCACAGATGAAAAACTACCATCTCCGAAATCCCACAAGTATGTTCTGATCTGCCCTGATGATTGATCCTGAAAGCAAATGGAGTCAGCTCCTAGGCACATTTGGAATTTACTTGGAG
>CAYOYI010000023.1:0-18408 GCA_964408105.1 uncultured Chitinophagaceae bacterium
TTGATGTTTTCTGTTACGAACAGATTTAATCCCAGATCCATTCCTCCGACATCAATGGTTCCAAGATTTCTGTAAGCGAGAATGATGTCAGGGCCAACAATATTACTTTCAGGCGTCACTGATCCCATCGGAATCAATCCCAAGGCGCCTTCAACGATATTACGTACTTCGTCATACGCTGTTCCATTCGGTATTCCATCTCCATAGTCCGGGTTGCCATCAAGCAATGGTGCAATTAAAAAATCAACGGAAGTGACATTTTCATATAACAACCCTCCCGGTCCGTCAATACCCAAAGCAGCTTCCAACTCCTCCGGATCAAACATCACGCTACCGGTTGAGTTGGTAAGCGGGCTGATGTAATTACTGATTCTTGTGTAATAAAAATCAGCAGTAACATAAAGTCTTTCAAACAAGATTCCCTTGTAGCCGATTTCCCATGTTTGTGTGATCTGGTTGTCTATTTCCGGGATGTCTTTGAAAGTCGAGCCATTTACTTTGCTCTGATTGAAGTCACCTGTTTCACTGAGCTTCACCAGGTCAACCAACAAGTGACTTACGTTAGCGATAGTACCGGTGTCACCACCTATTCCTCTTAGTAGTCCTTTTACCAAACCATCAACCAAAGGTCTCACGCCTGCCGGAGCTTGTTCTTTCAAGCCATTTGCAATTATGGTTACTACACTGTCGAAGTAAACATGGTTATAGGACTTGTCGTTTACAGCACGCCACTGTAAATCTTCGGGGCTAATGAACCACGCATTAGGATCACCCGGCTCAAAATGATAATTGTAACCGTCAGGATTCCCAATACCTCGGGCGCTGATGCCGTTTGGAATGAACACATTGGCAAGGTCAAGGGAGAAATTAAGGGTTGTCGGTGGGGAGAAGGCGCGGTTGTATGTAGCGCGCAGCGTATGTCGCGGAGTGGGCTTGTAAACCAAGGCTGCACGAGGAGAAACAAACACACCGTTAATTTTATTATGCCAGTCAACGCGGGCCGCGGCAACCAACGTTAATTTTTTGATAATATCCCATTCTCCCTGCAAATATCCGCCCACCTGATACACGTTGTCGTCATCTTCGAAACGTCCGTTGATAGTGCCTTCGGTTTCAGGCAACGTAAGCAGCGCATCCACTCCGTAAATGAATGAGAGTTTTTCAATTGGCTTCACACTGTGCTGAAGTGTCACCACGTGCAACTTCGATTTGTCAATGAGCAACTGCACTTCATGCGGCTGATTTTCTCCCGAAACCTGAGGGATGAGATAGGTGTCACCGGCATTGCTGGCATTGATGAAATATTGGAAATGCAATTTCTTCCAGCGGAATCTCAGTTGTCCGTTATAATAAGTCCAGCCTCTGACCTGGGCAGCGCCAAGCCCGGTCAGCTCAATGCCGGATGCATAAGTTAAACCGCCCGACAGGATGATCTCAATATCTTTGGTGATGCGGTAATCAAACCTCAGGTCAGCGTCCCATTTTTCCACTGAGAAGTCGCGGTCAAAGGGCACGCGGTCAATAGTAGTATCTTCCTGAAATACTTCACCCCGTTGAGCAGAACCGAATATCAACGTATCTCCAACTTTCGGTTCGCGAGGATCATAGTATCGCCAATCGTAACCGGTATTGTATCTGCCTGAAACTTTGTAGCCGAATTTTTCTCCTGCTTTTCCGGAGATACGCAGTTCCTCTCCATAAATTCCTCTTTCAATTAAAGATTTTCCTTCGTCAAAAGATTTCCCTGTTACCGGATCAAGATCTCCTCCCATCACCCGGGTTCCTACAGTTCTGGATTTTGTGATCTCAAATTTTCTTCCGTCTAATGGCGACTTGGTAAAAATCGCAACTACTCCATCGGCTGCATTCGGACCATACAATGCTGAACCCGGACCGCGAACCACTTCCACTCTTTCAATATCATAATTGCTCGTAGGCACTAATTGATAAGCATTTACCCGCAAAGAAGGCACGCTGGCGATTCTATTATCAATTATATTGAGTACGGCAGTAGAGAAGATGTTGTTAAAACCACGCACTACAACATTGGAAGAATGGACTCCGGTTTTCATCACATTAACTCCAGTCACATCTTCCATGTGGTCGGCCACGGTGATGGCAGGTTTTGATTCGATTCTTTCTGTATTAAGTACAGTTACCGAAGCGGGAGCATCTAAAATCCTTTCTTCGCTCCGGGAAGCGCTCACTACAACCTGGTTAATCCCGATATCTAATGATTGCATTGTTACGTCTATCGTAATAATGCCATCATCTACGGTTACTTCTTGTTCCTGATATCCCACAAAGGTAAAAACTAATATCACTTCCTCCTGCGGAACGCTGATTGCAAACTTTCCTTCGAGGTCAGTGACAGTGCCGGTAGTTGTTCCCTTTAAAACAACATTAACACTCGGCAGACCTTCTTTTGTATCCGATGCGGTTACTGTACCCGTCACATTTCTCTGGGCGAAAGCCTGGCTTATCACCAGAGACAGGATCAGTATGAAAATGTTTTTCATAGTGGTGGATTGTGTTTAGGAAGGTAAAGTAAATAAAATTGTTGAAACTGTTGATTGCATTAAGTCAAAACATCCATTTTGGATTGTACTATTAATGGTAATTCTTTTCCGCACTCGTTAGCGTATTGAATATATTTGCGGCAAATTTTCAGAATGAAGCTCACTGCAACTTTGCTGGTTTTTTCTTTCCTCTTTTTTATTAATTCCTGCAACAGTCCGGTTTCTACCAAGAAGAGCTGGATAGTTCCCGGTGAAGATGATCAGAAAACCGTTCAGACCGCTCTGATCAACGTGAAGCCGGGTGATACTTTGTTTTTTGGAGAGGGGAAGTTCAAATTCATCGGCAGCATTTCTCTGGATGTTGATAGTGTGGTTCTTAAGGGCAAAGGGCATGACAAAACGATCTTCTCGTTTACAGAACAAATGGAAGGCGCGGAAGGAGTTAAAGTAACTTCCGATTATTTCACGATTGAAGATATCGGCATCGAGGATACGAAAGGCGATGGTCTGAAAGTCTCCGAATCAAATGGCGTGATTATCCGAAGGGTGAGAATGGAATGGACCAACGGGGCAGACAGCTCAAACGGCAGCTATGGATTATATCCCGTTTCCAGCAAGAATATTTTAATGGAAGATTGTATTGCACGTGGTGCATCGGATGCTGGAGTTTATGTTGGTCAATCAGAGAATGCTGTTCTGCGCAGAAACCTTGTTGAGGGAAATGTTGCCGGAGTAGAGGTCGAGAATACCATAAATGCCGAAGTGTATGACAATGTTGCCCGAAATAACACTGCTGGCATAATGATCTTTGACCTGCCTGATCTTCCTAAAAAGAATGGAAAGAACGTCAAAATCTATAACAACAAGATCATCAATAACAACCATCCGAATTTCTCGAAGCGCGGGATTGCCGTTTATATCGTGCCTGCCGGAACCGGTTTGCTGCTCATGGCCTGTCAGCACGTTGAGGCTTACGGCAATGAGATCACTGATAATTTCACAATCGGCACCGCCATCGCAAGGCTCATGGGAACTGATGATATCATGAAGCGGCAGCAGCGCGATTCGCTGTTTGATATTTACCCATCAGCCATCTACCTGCATGATAATGTCTATAATCGCTCTGAAGGGATGCCTGATACTACAAGGCCGTTCGGCAAAATGTTATTTGAGGCTTTTGGAGCGAATGTTCCCGATATCATGTTTGACGGGGAGATCAGTCCGGTTCTTGCGACAGATGGTAAACTGACCGGAGAAAATCGCATCTGCATCTGTAATAACGGTGATGCTGCTTTCATTAACATGGCCACCAAGTCAAACAGCCTGGACGAGCATGGCTGCGAACTTAAATCATTGCCTTCCGTAGTGCAGCAATCTTAAGCGGAACCCGCTTTTTGTTTCCATCAGATTTAAATTTTCACTCCTCTTCTTTCTCTCATTTCTAATTGCTACATTTCGTAAGATGTTATCTTACCTGAGGGATATTTCATTCATCCGGATCATTATCCCGTTCGTTTTCGGGATAGTGGGGTATGTGTTTCTTCCTTTTCGCCCGGATGAAATTCACCTGACAATCATTCTTGTCGCTCTTGTCGCGATTTTTGTTCTGGCTACATATTATCCGCGCATCAAAAACGTGCACCGCCTGAGATGGATAGCCGGAGTGACGGGCTTTATTATTTTTTTAATTACTGGATATGTTCTCTGTTCCTTCAAAACGGAAACCAACAGCAAGGAGCATTTCAGCCTTTTTCTTCGCAAAGATTCGAAAGTCCTTCTGCAAATTGAGGAGCCATTCGTGGAGAAGAACAAGAGCTACAAGACCGTAGCGCATGTGATTAATGTTGTGAACGGAGATACCATTTCTCCAGCAATCGGAACCGTGATGATATATCTAAGGAAGGATAGCTCAGCGGCTCAGCTCAAATACGGAGACAGGGTTTGGGTAAAGAATAAATTTGCGGAACTGCCGCCAGCGAAAAATCCCCGTGAGTTCAATTATAAAAGGTTCATGACTTTCCGGCAGGTGCATCACCAGATATTTGTCGGTGAAGATGATTGGGTAAAATCTGAGTCAAAAGGCGGGCGAGAATGGTATGCGTCAATACTTGGCCTTCGAGGTTATCTTCTCAATGTCCTCAGCCTTTACGTCTCTAATGAAAACTCGCTGGCAGTAGCCAATTCGTTAATTCTCGGCTTACGGGAGAAGTTAGACGATGAGTTGATAAAAGCCTACTCAAGTTCAGGCGCCATGCACGTGCTGGCAGTGTCTGGCCTACATGTCGGCATCATCTACTCCATCATAGCAATGGTGCTTAAGTTTCTGGACCGTAATTCCAAAACCAAAATTGCCAAATCAATAATTATAGTTTGCGTGATCTGGTTGTACGCAGTACTTACCGGGCTATCGCCTTCGGTGCTTCGCGCAGCGATGATGTTTACGATGGTTGCAGTAGGAAAAAATCTGATGCGCGTCACAAATATTTACAACATACTTGCAGGCTCGGCATTCGTGTTGCTGCTCTACAACCCTTATTATTTGATGGAAGTGGGATTTCAGCTTTCCTACCTGGCGGTAGTTGGCATCGTGATGATCCAGCCGCGCATTTATCCGCTGCTTTACTCGCGCTATTGGATCGTTGATCAGATTTGGATGATCACAGCCGTTTCCATTGCTGCGCAAATCGCAACCTTTCCACTGGGTCTGCTTTACTATTATCAATTCCCTGTTTA
This sequence comes from uncultured Chitinophagaceae bacterium, assembly GCA_964408105.1. Taxonomy (GTDB): domain Bacteria; phylum Bacteroidota; class Bacteroidia; order Chitinophagales; family CAIOSU01; genus BPHB01. The sequence continues at coordinate 5,253 of CAYOYI010000023.1, forward strand.
TTTTTTGGTGTCGAACTTATTTGTTATACAGCTTTCAACCATCATTCTTTTTCTTGGCGTTGGGTTGTTCGCGTTGCATTGGGTGCCGTACTTGAGCTTTGCCATTGGCTGGCTGCTCAATGGCGCTTTGTGGCTGATGAACGCTGTGGTGATATATATTGACTCTTTGCCGTTCGCTTTGTTGCAGGGAATATCCATCAGTGTGCCGGAGTCGTGGTTCATCTATGCGATCATTGGCTGCATGGTGGTCTTTTTCTACTTTCACCGGAGTTCTTTCCTGCTCGGGTCATTGCTGATGCTTGCCTTGTTTCTTGGGTGGAATGTTGCGCAAAAGATTATCAACATGCAGCAGCGAAAGCTTATCGTTTACAGCATCCCCAACACGACAGCAATTGACTTCATCAAGGGCACAGATCATCTTTTCCTTGCAGACAGCGCTTTGCTGCATGATTACGACCGGATGCTTTTTCACATTAAGCATAACTGGTGGGACAGCGGCCTCAGCTCAACTACCGCTGAGCTTTCCGACAAAGTTGAAACGCATTTCGTCAGGCGGCACGATCAATTCTTCCTTTTCTTAGACAAGCGTGTTGCTTTGATTGATGGGGATTTTGAACCGGCTGAAGACGGGAAAAAACTTTCGCTTGATTATGTGATTATCTCGAAGGATTCGCGCGTGAAAATAAATTCACTTGTGAAAGCTTATGATTTCAAGACTCTCATCTTTGATGGTTCCAATTCAAGAAAAAGCATTCGATATTGGATGAAAGATTGCGAAAAGCTTGGTTTAGATTGTTATGATGTGAATGAGAAAGGAGCTTTTATCGCAGAGATATAAGAAGGCCATTGCCTCACTCTGAAGCGCCCGCCTGCCACTCGCACAGAGCGTTTGGCGGGCAGGCTTCGCTTTCTGTCCCTCTCCCATAGGAGAGGGATAAAGCTCGGACTCCCTCTCCCGCGGGAGAGGGGCGGGGTAAAGGCGTGACATGGATTGTAACAGCAACTAAAAATTTCGCTCAATGTTCTTTAATCTTTCCTTTCTTAGTATTTTAAATTCGCAGCCATGAAAATCGGTAAGAAGCATTATCGCACTATTTGGGTTAATCCTGCCGAACCGACAACCGTTCAGGTGATTGACCAGAGGTCGCTGCCGCATGAATTTTATGTGCGCGATCTGAAACACCCAAATGATTTTGTCCATGCGATAAAAGACATGATCGTGCGTGGCGCACCACTGATAGGGGTTGCGGCTGCTTACGGATTGTATTCAGCATTGCTTCATTCCAATGCCACGAATGCCGATGAAAATTTGCAGGAGGCTTATAACAAACTTCTTGCTACGCGCCCAACGGCAAGCAATCTAAAATGGGGACTTAAGAAGCAATTGCTGGCTATCAATCAGGGAAAAAATTTAGGAGAGAAAGTACGCATCGCATTGGAGAATGCCGATAAAATGGCTGATGAGGACATTGAGGTTTGTAAGAAAATCGGAAAGCACGGGCTTAAGCTGATCGAAGAAATAAGCAAAAAGAAAAACGGGGAGCCGGTGAATATCCTCACCCATTGCAATGCGGGATGGTTAGCCACAGTGGATTATGGCACCGCAACTGCCCCGATCTATCTTGCGCATGACAAGGGAATAAAGGTGCACGTGTGGGTGGATGAAACCCGCCCCCGTAACCAAGGCTCAAATCTTACCGCCTATGAATTGTTTGAACATGGTGTGCCGCACACGGTAATAGTTGACAATGCAGGCGGCCATATCATGCAGCGCGGTATGGTTGACCTTTGCATCGTAGGGACTGACCGCACTGCTGCCAATGGCGATGTGTGCAATAAGATCGGCACTTACCTCAAGGCGCTATCGGCATCCGATAATAAAGTGCCGTTTTATGCGGCAGTGCCCTCTTCAAGTATTGACTGGGAAATAAAAGACGGTTCCGGGATTCCGATTGAAGAGCGCAGCGAAAATGAAGTGAAGCACATCCAGGGTTTTGACGGAAAGAAGATCATTTCTGTTTTGCTGACGCCCTCGCACAGCAAAGCTTTGAACTATGGTTTTGATGTCACTCCCGCCCGGCTCATCACCGGCCTCATCACCGAGCGCGGCATTTGCAAGCCGGATAAGAAGCAGCTGTCGGTGATGTTTTTTGATACGTGAAAACTTCACAAATCCAAAATCCCTTCCGGCAACTCGAGTGTCACCGTTTTATTTTTCTTGCTCAATTTGATGATGGTGTTTTCATTCAGAGGAAGCAACGCCTCTTTATTATCAATGAAAATCTGGGCAAGCCAATGTTGAGGTAGCTCAAAAATGTCGGCTATTTCTCCGAGCGTTTCACCTTCGGTGTTCAGCACAGTAAATCCGATAAGCTTGTTGTATTCGGTGATCTCGGAAGTGTCAAACAGGTCATCTAACTTTTCTAATGGAACAAAAATATTCTTGCCTATCAGTTCGTCAGCATCGTTGCGGGTGTTGCAGTTGTCAAACTGGACTATGAAATCACCCTTGCCAGTGTCCTGCAGATTTTTGAGAAAATAGGGGAGGGGATTGGCGTTATTGCCGAGGTAAAGCGTGCTGAAATTCAGGATTTCTTTCAGGAAAGGAGGGAAAAGAAAATCGGCTTTCAGTTCGCCCTTTACGCCATGCGCTTTTCTGATGAAACCTGCTTCGGCAAATTTTTTACGACCCATTCAGCTCAATGCCGGAAAGGGAATCTTACGCCTGAGGCTTCTCTTCGGATGACTGCTCTGATTCGGGCTTCTGCTCTTCTGCTGCGGGAGTTTCTGGTGCTTCTTCTGTTGCCGGAGCTTCCGGTGCAGGAGTTGCTTCCGCTGCTGGAGCTTCGGTTGCAGCTTCAGGAGATGCGGCTTCTGCCGTTGGTTCTGTTGCTGTCTGTTCTGCTACAACTTCAGTGGCTGCTTCTGCTCCCTCTGCCGGAGTAGGTTCTACTACCGGCTTCCTTGCCGAAATCATTGCTTCTTTCTTTTTTGTCTCCGCTTCCAGCAGGGTTGTTCTTACTCGCTTCTCTTTATTTATCTGTTGCTCCCGTGCGCGTCTAACCTGATCAGCATGACCTTCGGTAAACTCAATATATTTAGCATCTGCCTGTTCCTGCGTAAGGATACCTTTAGCAACACCGCGCAGCAAGTGTTTTTTGTAGAGCACGCCTTTATATGAAAGGATGGCTCTAACGGTATTAGTGGGCTGCGCACCTTTATTCACCCACTCAAGGGCTTTCTCATTATTTACATCTATAGTCGCAGGAATAGTGGTAGGGTCATAGGTGCCGAGGCGCTCGATAAACTTCCCGTCACGGGGCGAGCGGGAGTCAGCAACCACAATAGTGAACCATGGCGCTTTCTTCTTGCCATGTTTTTGTAACCTGATTTTTACAGCCATAAGGTCTCTTTCTTTTTAAGGGTTTGCAAAGGTAGGATTATTATTCAGAAATTAAAAGAGAAATAAGAGTGTAAAAATAGAAACGGGAATCACCTCTTTCGAAATGATTCCCGTTTCCTCTACACGGAAACCGTAGTTTCCATATAGCGCCAAGTTCCTAAGCTTCACCTTCCGCCTGCTTTTCTTTCGTTAACAGGCTTCCGTTTCTGGTCTCGTTTGACCGCTTTTCGGATTACCTTACGGTAAGAGCCTCGAGCGTGTGGCTTTGAGTTCCGCTTTCGCGGAATTTAGTCACCCCGACTGATCGGAGCTACCCCAGCCACTGCCGGTGAAGGTCTTTCCGTTTGCCCGAAGGCATCCGGTTCAAGCACTGTCCTGATATCCGAAGATATATGACCAGCTAAGAGGGACCTTTTTAATTTCACCAACCTTAGGTCTCAGTACTTAAAGAACACTGTCTTTTCCGGCCTTTTTCACGAAACCAAACTTTGAAGTATTACCCACTCTTGCGATTGAGCAACCCCTCTCGGCTTGCTTTTTCCCTCACTTGGATGATACAAAAGTATAAATATGGGGAGGCCGATGTCAAGTTTTTATATGCATTTTTACAAACAGTTTTTGCACCGGGAAATTGATGTAATCCACAAGTAGTAATGTGGTTATGAACAGGATATCTAAACTTGTAAACAATGAACGTTTATAAACATGGATTCAACTTCAAAAAGACGTAAATGGGGAAAAATATGGTGATAACTGTGGGAATGACCTTAAGCAATTCTTACAAACTATTGACACGCAAACCGTTTGTGCTTTTAAGCAATTGTTATATTTTTGTCCGTCCTTAAAAATTTAGAAACCCTTACAAACAACTTGGTTATGAAAAGAGTCCTTAGTGTGATGCTTATTTGCGGGGCGGTGATATCATTGTTCGCGCAGTCAGGCATCGTTAATGTTAAAAAACAGTCAGACCTCAGATTTGCGGACGGCTATCGTTCCCCAAATCCGGCACCCGTTGAGCAAACCCATCTTTTCAAGCGGCAGCAACTGCTTGGCGGTCAGCAGCCGGGTGGCTCAAGGGCGGTAACCACGGTACCGCTTGGTTCTGCCGGTAATCTTTTTACCATCCTTGATGGTCACGTTAACAGAGTTGCTGTTAATAATGATTTGAATACAGTCACTTTTATTCATCGTTCCAATCCTGATTCTTTTCCTGCAAGCAACGTGGGACAGTATAGGTATGACGTATCGTATGACAACGGAGGCACCTGGTCTTTGAATCACGGGGTGTTAAATCCCAAGGGTAATCAACAAAGTTTAGCCGGAAGATATCCGAATAACATCATTTTTAATCCTGCCGGAAATTCAGATCCTGATAACGCCTACATGGGTTACATTGGCAGTTGGCTTCCGTTTGATGCGGGTGGAAGTTGGGACGGATATTTTTCTGGCGTTGCCAGGCTGGATAATGACACCTCGACTTTCAGAGAAAATGTTGCGTCCCCTAATGATAGCGATGTTGCTATTATACGCGGTATGTGTGCCGGAAAGCTCGGTGAGTTTTGGGCGGTTGACTGGAGCTATGATGAAGTTGTGAATGATGGAATACTGATAATGAAGGGTGTCTGGAATTCGGTGGATAAGGACATTGACTGGGCATTATACCAAAAGTTAATTCCGCCTTTTGATGTAAGTTTTGATGGCACCGCGCAGGCTACCGCAGTTAACATTTCCTTTGATCCGTCAGGTCGTTATGGGTGGATAGCTTTCCTTGGTGACGTAACACCAGGTGGTGTAAATACATTCTTTCCTGCATTTTATTCATCAAGCGACAGCGGTGTGACTTGGAATGGGCCAACGGTTATTCGTATTGATACGTTTGCCAATGTTGTGAATGCATTGGTAGCTGATACTATGCCAAGTACTGCATTTGATAACGACCTGGTGGTGGATGCAGATGGAAATCCGCACTTATTAGTAGTGTTAGGTTCAACGGGTAATGACTATGCTATTTCAACCGGTGTTTCAGCCGGACTTAAAATATATGATGTCACATACGTCAATCCGGGCTCCGGTGGTTCATGGCAGGCCATTTTCCTCGATAGCATTTCAACATTCCGCGGAGACATTACGCCTGACGTAACAGAAGACAACAGGCCGCAAGCCGCCATTAGCCCTGATGGCCAAAAAGTATTTTTCGGATGGCTTGATTCAGATCCCAACATTACCGGAGGGACGAACGATCTTCCTAATTTTAAAACACGTGCATACGATGTTAACACAGGCTTGGGAACCCCGGTAGTGAATTGGACTGAAAATGATAACAATTGGAATGGAGGGGCCCTGTTTGCATCAACTGCTCCGGTCGTTCTCACGCCTTCAAATGGTGTTTATAATATTCCGACCGTTTTTACAGAAATGAATAATTCAGGTTCTGACGGAGATCCAACCTTCTTTCATTATGTGCAAAATATTCAATATCTGGATCAGGATTTCACTATTCAGGTGGTGCCCGCAGAAGTGTTGGGAGTTCCGGTCATTACCTTGCTTGGCAATAATCCAACTTACGCATATTTGGGAGACACTTATAATGATCCGGGCGCCACTGCTTTTGACCAGTTCTCTGATGGTGATATTACCAACATGATTCAGGTTCAAAACAATGTTAATACAGCAGTACGGGATACTTATACTGTTGTTTACAATGTTATGGATTCGGAGAACAAAAGCGCTGCTCCGGTTACAAGGACTGTTATTGTAAATACAGAGCCTGATCCGGATTTTACGTTTACTGTTAATGGTGCTACCGTTTCTTTCGTGGATGCTTCGCTTTATAATCCAACGTCATGGAAGTGGATTTTTGGTGATCTTACCGGTTCAAACGTACTGATTCCTACAGTCAATCACACCTACACGGCTACAGGTACATATAATGTTTGTCTGGAGGCTAAGAACATGTTCAATAATCCGCCATTCAACAAGCCGGCAGATTCTACGTGCAAGGCTGTTACAATCACTACAATTTCCACCGCTATAGCGGATGTTGACCTGGAAAAATCAATTTCCGTCTATCCGAATCCTGCATCTGATCAATTTGTGATTGAAGTGAAGACAACGGATTTCAATCCGACATCCATCGTTGTTTACGATATGGTCGGCAAGCAGATCGAGTTGATCAACATAAAGGACTTTTCAAACGAGCTTAAACTGTCGTTCGATGCATCAAGCTACTCGGATGGAATTTTCTTTGTAAAGCTATTCTCGGATAAGGGAAGTGTTTCTAAGAAAGTAATGATCAGCAAGTAAACTGAGAAAGCCATAATGAAAAACCGCCCCACTGGGGCGGTTTTTTTATTTGTGCCGGCAAAACGCGGAAAAAAATCTTTTTTGACCCGAAAAAATAAAATTTTTATTACGGTGCAACCCAATTGATTAAAGTCAAGTCTTAATTTTGTTTCCGATTTTTAACCAAAAACTCCCGGATGATATTAAGATGAAACATAGTGTACCCACCTCCCTCGCTGTTGTTCTTTTTATGGCCCTCTTTCTTACCGGATGCAGTTCAGCATCCTATCTTTTGAGGTACACGGTTCCCGAAATCACGGACGTCAATATTTTCGCTACCCAAACCATTCAAAAGCCACAACAATCATTTTCGTTTGCAAAAATTGAAAACCAGCCCTTGCCCGAGGCTGCAAGCTGGGTGCTTGGCAAAACACCGGATGCCGGTGTTGCGCTTGAGGATTTTCTGAGAAAAAGCGGGACCACTGCATTTGTTGTCATCAAGAATGATACGATCATTTATGAGAATTACTTTCAGGGATACTCGCGGGAGAAGCTCTCGCAGGTTTTTTCCATTACAAAGTCAGTTATTTCAGCTCTGGTTGGAATTGCAATTAAGGATGGATATATAAAGAGTATTCATCAGCCTGTATCTGATTTCATTCCTGAGTTTTCAAAAAATGGAAGAAATAAGCTTACTCTGAATCATTTGTTGCAAATGACAGCAGGTTTGTCATCAGCGGATTACCAAACTCCGGGTAAGTTGCTGAACATGTATTACACTGCCAACCAGCAAGGACTCGTGAAAAATATAAGACAAAAGTACCTGCCCGGAACCCGCTTTGCATATAGCTCTGCCGCCACGCAAATATTAGGAATGTGTCTGGAGAAGGCCATCGGCAGAAAATCTACGGATTACCTTGAAGAGAAATTATGGAAGCCGCTTGGAATGGAGCATGATGCAAAATTTGCATTGGAACAAGAAGGCGGGGATGCAAAGATGTATGGCGGACTGGCTGCAGCAGCGATTGATCTTGCGAAGTTGGGCAGGCTTTACTTGAATAACGGCAACTGGAACGGTGAGCAGATCATTCCCGAAGATTGGGTGCAGATTTCGCGCGTTGCGGATACCACCGAGGGCAGGTCGAGAAGATATTCATACTGCTGGTGGCTTGATACATATTTAAGGGAAGTTGGATATTGCGATGATGATTTTTTTGCAGGCGGCTATCGTGGCCAAGTGGTTTACGTCAACCCTGATGACAACATGATCATCGTTCGCCTCGGTAAACGTGAGAGCGGAATTGAATGGCCGCAGTCATTATCTAAGTTGGCGTTAATGAGAGAGTGCGATGGTGCATCATGCTCTCAGATCGATCTTCTTACTTTAGAGGGAAAATACAAAAGCAAAAATGGAAAAGCTTTTGATTTAAAGCTGCTCAACAACATTCTGGTGCTTGAAGATTATGATGTGGATGGAAGAATTGAACTGTTGCAAGACTCTCAAAATCGCTTCGTAAGCAAGCAAAAAGATTTCAGAATTTTAGTTGATTTCAAGAATGATCAGGTCAAAGGTATTTTCGTTGAGGGAAGAGATAAGGAGTTGTTTTTTCAAAAAATTTAGATCTGCTTAATTCTCTTCTGAGCCATTTCCCAAACCAATTAAGGATAAAATCAATGCGTGTTTCCCGCTTCGCTGCATGTTCCCTTTTGTTGCTTGTGTTAAATATTGCCTCATTCGGTCAGAATGATCAAAGAGATTATGCGTCCAATATAACTATTGTCAGAGATGAATGGGGTGTTCCGCATATCTATGGTAAAACCGATCCTGATGTAGCATACGGTCTAGCCTGGACAAGCTCCGAAGATAATTTTAAGATAGTGCAGGAAACTTTCCTTGGCGCGAAAGGCCTCTTAGGTAGAGTTAATGGGAAAGATGGAGCTGTCGTGGATTTTCTTCAGCACCTCATAGGAACAGAAAAACTGGTTGATGAACGGTTCAAATTATTTTCTCCGGATTATGTAAGATACTTGGATGGGTTTGCAGCAGGCTTAAATGATTTTGCAAAGTCAAATCCCAGTAAAGTATTTCTGGAGGAACTTTTTCCGCTCACTTCAAAAGACATTGCGAGGGCATACTTTATTTCTCTTGCTCTGAATTCAGGCGTTCACAAGGAAATCAAAAAGATATTAAATGGAAAATATGAGCCGCAGGATGCCAGCGGTTCGAATGCTTTTGCCTTCAGCAAAAAGATCACAAAAGATGATCAAACTTATTTGTGCATCAATCCTCACCAGCCGATGGAAGGACATTTCTCGTGGTATGAAGCACATCTGGTGAGTGAAGAAGGTATGGATATGTTGGGAGCAACGTTCCCGGGAGGTACAAGCATTTATCTTGGGACTAACAGAAACCTGGGCTGGGCGCATACTTCCAATGAGCTTGACGCTGTAGATGTTTATCGCCTTGAAATGAATCCTGATAAAAGCTTCACCTATAAATTCGATGGACAATGGCTGCCTCTTGAAGAGAGAAAGGTTAAACTGAAAGTCAAAGCCCTGGGTGCGCTGAAAATCGGAGTGAAGAAAACAACTTACTGGAGTGTGCATGGTCCGGTCATAAAATCGAAAGAGGGATCATTCTATGCCATTCGCTATCCGGCAAATATGGAGATTCGTGCTCCCGAGCAATGGTACTGGATGAACAAGGCAAACAATATCGAGGAGTTCATGAATGTCGTGAAGATGAATGCAATGCCGAAATACCACATTATCTATGCTGACAAAGAGGACAATATTTTCTTCATTGATAACGGGATGATACCGGTGAGAGATACTTCGTTGAACTGGAACGGAGTGATGCCGGGCAACACTTCTGCCGCTGTATGGAACGAATGGCATCCGGTTGACTATTTGCCTCAACTTCTGAATCCTGAATGCGGATATGTTTTCAATATGAACAACACACCTTTTGATGCAACTTGTCATTACGACAATATTTCATCCATTTATCCTGGAAATATGGGCCTGATGATGAGCAATACAAACCGGAGTATGCGATTCATGGAACTTATCAATAAATATCCGCTCATTGGTTTTGAGGATATGAAGTCAATGAAGTACGATATCCAATTTCCTGATAGCAGTTTGTTCCTGTCATCTTTAAAAAATTTGCTTTCTCTTGACGAGGCTAAATATCCTGAAATCAGTGATGTGCTTCGTCTTGTAAAAAACTGGGACAGGCGTGCGTCTCCGGATTGCAAATCGTGCAGCGTGCTGTTGCCAATGTTTGAGTACATCTTTGAACGGAAAAATTATGGCAGCATGGCATTTGCCGAAGGCATGTACGAAGAGGATGCCCTGTATATAGAAGCGCTGAAGTATGCAAAAAGATTTTTGCTAAAGCATTATGGAACGGTTGAAGTGCCGCTTTCTGAAATGCAGCGGTTGAGAAGGGGTGAAGTGGATTTGCCGATGCCTGGTTTCCCCGATGCACTGGCGGCAGCCTATGGGCGTCCCGCTAAAGACGGAAGATTTGTAGGCTGGATCGGAGATTCTTATACGATGTTCGTTTCGTATGATAAAAATGGACCCGTAAAAATCGAAACACTGCATCCGTACGGTTCTTCAAGCAATCCCGACAGCCGCCACTACACCGATCAGATGGAGCTTTATTCAAAACAGCAACCCAAGCGAATGACGATGGATAAGGACGAGATTTTCCGCAGCGCAAAAAAAGTTTACCAACCGAACAACGCTTCTGCTACTGCAAATGAGACTCATTAAGTTTTTTGTTCCCTTCATTCTCATTTTAAGTTTTACACTCTCTGCTCAGAACGTCAAAGTAGATCTTTCGAAGATTGATATTGTGCGCGATTCGTTTGGCGTGCCACACATCTTTGCAAAAACCGATGCGGAAGTTGCTTACGGACTTGCATGGGCGACATGCGAGGATGATTTTGAAACATTACAATGGAGCTTATTAGCCGGAAAGGGAATGATGGGGAGGCATCTGGGAAAAGATGGTGCGGTGATCGACTATGTAAATAAGCTTCTGCGGATCAGCCAGGTTGTGGAGGAAAAATATGACACTTCGTTTTCGGATCATTTCAATGACATGCTTGAGTCATTCGCTCAGGCCTTGAATAAGTATGCCAGGCAGAATAAGAAGGAGGTTTTGGTAAAAAAAGCATTTCCGGTTTCCGCAAAAGACATGGCGAAGGGATATGTCTTTGCGATGTCGCTGATGTCAGGTGTGGATGGTGTGCTCAAGAAAATTATGACCGGTGAAATATTTGATACTGACGAAAGATTTCGAGGGGTGGGTTCCAATGCCTTTGCTTTCAATTCAAGAATGACAAAAGACGGGAACGTGTATTTGAATATAAATTCCCATCAGCCCATCGAGGGTCCATTATCATGGTATGAAGCACACCTATGCAGTGAAGAGGGATGGAACATAGTTGGAGGTTTATTTCACGGTTGCGTGTCAATCCTGCACGGAACAAATGAATATCTCGGTTGGGCACATACGTACAATGATTTTGACCCGGTAGATGTGTTTCAGCTTACGATGAATCCTACGAAAAGGAATCAGTACAAATTTGACGGAGAGTGGCTTGATCTTGAAGAGTCAAAAGCCAAGTTAGTTGTGAAAATATCTGAAGGGTTCCCTTTGAAAATATCCGTAAAGAAAAAAGTGTGGTGGAGTAAGTACGGAGCGACTTTAAAAACCAAGTATGGAACATTTGCGGTTCGACTTGGAGCGAATCAGGTGATAACAGCACCGGAAGAATGGTTTTGGTTGAATAAGACAAAAAATTTTACAGAGTTCAAAAAAGTTTTGGATATGCAGGGTATGGCACGTATGACAGTTGTTTATGCTGACCGATATGATACGATCTATGCTTTGAGTAATGGGCTTATTCCCAGGCGCAATCCTGAATTTGACTGGAGGAATGTAGTGCCCGGTGATACGTCTGCCACACTCTGGACGGAATTTCATCCGATAAAAAATCTGCCGCAAAACCTTAACCCGGATTGCGGGTATGTGTTCAATGTAAATAATTCGCCCTTTGAAGCCACCTGCGAGGACAATGATCTGCTTATTGAAAACTATGAAAGCTCGATGGGTTTTAACATGGTGAAAACAAACCGTAGCGAGCGGTTCATGGAGTTAATGCATCAATACGAAGGAGAAGGGATTGACTGGAATGATTTCCTGCGAATTAAATATGATGCACAAATGCCTGACAGCATCATTTTTATAAATGGTATTAACATCAACCTGATTAAGGACCTTGATCCAAAAAAATATCCTGATCTTGCTGATGCCATTGGAAATATTAAAAGGTGGAAGGAAGCGCAGGGTGATCTGCTCGTCTGATGCGGCTGGGGCCGCAGCCTGGCCTCCGCTGCTGGCCGCCGGCGCTTCCCCAGCCAGCGCCGAGGGGATACACGCGCCCACCAGCAGCGCCAACACCACCAATGCGAAAAGAACACGATGCCGCTTAACAATGTTCATCTGTTTCCTCCTTGTTGTTTTGAACGTTGATGAAATATATGTAGGGAGTAGGGAGTGGGGAAGGAGATGCTACTTCCTACTTCCTACTCCCTACCTCTCATATCGCTGTCAACCCGCCATCCACCATGTAACTGCCGCCGGTGCAATAGGCCGATTCATCCGACGCCAGGAAGATCGCCAAGCCGACTACATCTTCGGGCTTGCCCAAACGACCCAGCGGCGTGGCGTTGATCAAGCTTTGGCGCGTGGCCTGATCTGAGAAAATGTCTTTGGTGAGCGGCGTTTCGGTGGCGCCAGGCACCACGGCGTTGACGCGGATTTTGTCGCGTGCATAGTCGGCTGCCATCACGCGCGTCAGCCCATAGACCGCGCCTTTGGCCGAGCTATAAGCCGTATAGCCCGGCGCACACCCTAGCATCCCTGTGGGCGAGGCCACGTTGATAATCGAACCGCCGCCGCGTTTTATCATGGCGGGGATTACATACTTGGCGCAGAGCCAGACGCCCCGAATGTTGACATCATAGGTGCGATCCCAAATTTCTTCGCTTAACTCATGGGCGCGCGCATCCTTGCCCACCAACTGCACGGCGGCGTTGCTGTAGAGGACATCAATGCCGCCATATTTCTGCACCGCCGCGGCCGCTAATGCCTCCACTTGGGCAGCTTTGGAAACATCGGTCTTGACAAAGATTGCCTCGCCGCCAGCCGCGATAATGGCATTGACCGCCGCCTCACCATCCGCCGCCTTAATCTCCGCCACCACCACCTTGGCCCCCTCACGGGCATACGCCTGGGCCACGGCCAGCCCCATGCCCGCGCCGCCACCAGTGACAATGGCTACCTTGTTTTTGAGTCGCATTGAGATTCCTTTCTTTTGTATGTTCTCGTATTGCGCAGACGACGGACGATAGACAATAACGTTAGGCGATAGATCACAGCGGTCGTCCGTC
>CAYOYI010000024.1:0-13345 GCA_964408105.1 uncultured Chitinophagaceae bacterium
CCCTGCACCGTTCGGTCCCAGGAATCCAAGTATCTCACCGGTTTTCACCTCAAAGGAGATGTTATCAACCGCCCTTTGCGGCCCGTATTTTTTCGTCAAACCCTCTACGCGGATATTCATATCAGTTTTGAAAGCGGGGCAAAAATAGAAAACCAATTTTTTTAAGGCAAGTTAAAAATCGTTAAGTGATTCAGGTGAAACCAGAATTCCAAGCAGGGCTTGTAACCGCCTACATTTTCAGGATTTTCACTACGCTTGATTTTTCTTCGGTGACCAGTCTTACGATGTGAACCCCGGAAGAAGGAAGGTTTCTCAACTCAACCTCCCCTTCATAATCATGAAGATAAATCTGCCTCACCATTTTTCCTGCCATGTCGAAAACCTGAAGTCGGGCTTCCTCATTAAAGTCATCCAGCCGATAATAAATATTGGTGCGGTCGCGGAACATGGAAGGAGAGGCTAACAGTGTCAGATTTTCACCTTCATTCAAAGATGAAATCCCAACCGAAACACAAGACAACGACACATTCAGTGTGTCTGTGTTAGCTGTTTCAAGTTTCACCTCTGTAATGATCTTCGGAATGCAACCGTCCTTATAAAAACGAACATCATAGGTTCCGGCATCAACTACTCCGGTTCTGTAATTACCAAGCAGGTCAGTTGTTTTGATGCTGTTAGTTGTCATCACTTCCACCCTGACATCAAATACCGGCTCATTTGTTTGCTCGCGTTTGACATTTCCAATAAGATAACAAGCCCGCTTATAGTCGGGAGTGAAAACATAAAGCCCGGTTTCAATATCCGTTGCCAGAATATTACCTGAAGGCAGATAAGGATACACTCCCCAGCATCCCTGGTATCCTTCACTGTTAGGGAAAGGCGAAGTATCGTAATATCCAACCTCCACCAGATTTGAAGGATCGGTTGCATCCACAACGGCAACACCATATTTATAATAGGCAATGACCAAAAAATCGTTGTGCCAGTAAACATTATGAGGTATCAACCCCGTGAAAGGGGCAGCCTGGTATTTGTCAACCTCTTTGATGTTGTCAAGGTCGCTCACATCGTAGGAACCGATGAATGAATTCGGGCGCTCGTCAGTGGTGAAAAGATATTTTCCATCGGCTGAAAGCCAGCAATTGTGCGTGAATCGGTTTGGCGTTTCACGAGTTGCCATGAGCGTGAGATTTGCCTTATCTGATGCCTCGATAACTCCAAAAGAGCCGTCCGACATTTGAGCAGCCCAAATCGTGTCACCACGAACATAACAGTCATGCACGTATTCAAGATTGTAGGAACCGGCAAGAACCGGATTCTTCGGATCCGGCTTGAGATCGCAAATCAGGATTCCCTTTTGGTCATAAGGAATCGTTTTGGCAACATTATTATAGCCGCTGCAATAAAGAAAACCGCTTTCATCAATGTAGGCGGTGTGCGCTGTTCTTAGAAGCGAATCTCCTGTCCACCACAAGTGATTTATGGAATCAGGCAGAAAATTCAGGTCAATTATAAGGAGCCCGCTGTCGGTTTCATTCGTGATATAGGCGTGGTTGTTCCAGACTTTAATATTCCGCCATGTGCTTTTTGGCCCCGGTATAAAAAATAATTCGCTGATAGAATCGGGATTGGTGACGTTCACGATGGAAAGACCGTTGTAAACACCCACAAATGCATATTCATTTGAAGCAGAATCCGAATATCCCCAAACGTTGCTGAGCGTTTCGGGATAGGAAAGCACGCTTCTGAGCTGAAGATTTTTTTGGGAATAAGATGAAAGGGACAGAACGGCAGAGAGGAATACCAGCGAGATTTTACCCATCATTCTAATTTGATGAGCTTGATAACGCTCATCGATTTTTCTGATTTTAAGACCATGAAATAAACTCCGGCAGGCTGGCCTTCACCCCATTGCACTGCCGCTTCCGAATTTAACCGAAGTCGGCCTGACTCCATTCCGTTAGAATTATAAAATGACAATTCCGTGAAGATCTTATTTGTCTTGATCGTGATCTTATTCCTGAATGGATTTGGATAAACCTGAACCTCTTTCGAGTGAATACTTCCAAGTGAGGTTCCAATACCAACCGTGAAAGTATCGCGTTTCTCGCAGCCATTGCCATCGGTGACAGTTACCGGATAAATTCCCGCACCTAAGTTCCCAAGTAATGCTGAGGTGCTGCCATTATCCCACAGAATGCTGAATGATGATCCGTTTCCGGAGATAGCCAATTGAATACTTCCGTTCGAGCTTCCTGATGAAGTTTCATTCGTAATTGAAGCCGTAACAGCCGGCAGGTCATAGATCAGAATGTAAGACTGCTTGGTAGATGAAGCAGTACCTGCAAGATTTGTAGCAGAAAGCGTGACTGAATAAATTCCGGGATTCGCGTAGATCACAGCAGGGCTGGCATCCGTGGATGAAGGCGGACTTCCTCCGGGAAATTCCCAAAACCTTGTATCTGGCTGGTTTGCGGAGAGGTCGGTGAAAATAAACGAGCTTCCGGGGCAGCCGGAATTTATATCCGATGTAAAATCAACCACGGGTAGTTGCACCGAGTTGGAATCTTTCACTGAAAATACATCCACGGCTGCCTCGACAAGATGCCCGGTTGCGCTTTCATCATTGGTTTCAAAACTAACCGCCATGAATGCTGTGGGCGTAATAAAATCCATCACCCTGAACTCATTCAGTGTCCATTGATTGGAGGAAGAAGTTCCCGTGATCGTTTCAACAACTACTTCGTCTGTCCCGTTAGAAATTTTAACAAAGAACGTATCATCTATCGGGCCGTTTCCTCCGTCATTAAAGTACCATCGGTAGTAAGAAATATACGGATTATCATAAGCTGAGAGATCAAACACCGGTGAGATCAATGTTACTCTTCCATCATCAACATCATCATTACCTGCCTGACCGCCACCGTTGCCGGTTACATAACATTCTTCTCCAAAATCGGCTGACACGTCCTGCGCAGGATTTGATGCCCTTGTGCTGAAAAATGTGCCATCCGGAAGACCCCTTTCCCAATCGCCAGAGCTTGCATTAGAAGTTTCCGTCCAACCCAGATCAAAAAGAAAATCATCGTAATATCCTTTTTGCAAACCGACCACAACTGTCGTTCCGGGAAAGACCACGACATTCTGCACTTTTGTGAGATAACCCCATTTGCCCGCAAAAACTTCATAAGATCCTGTCTCAAAATTTTGAATTCCGAAGTTTCCGTTGGGATCGGCTGTGGCCTGGTACGAATTCGTCAGGCTCTTGAAAAGTACTTCTGCAAATTGAATCCCCTGTCCGTTTGCAACATCAACAACGGAACCATTTAGTGCAATGGGAATCGCAGGAATCAGCTGAACATTCAAAGTCGTTACTTGTCCGTTTTTTAAGATCACATTGTGCTCTGTGTGCGTTTGATACCCGGACTTCACAAATTGAACCGAGTATGTTCCGCTGTCCCCAATTCCAGTCTTGTATTGCCCGAGCAGATTTGTATTATCCGCAGGATTTGACGGGAGAATGATAACAGAAACATTATTGACAGCCTGTGAGCTTGTAATGTCCGTAACCGTTCCCTCAAGATAACAGGCCCTCTCGTAAACAGGCGCGAGAATGAACAATCCTTCTTCAATGTCTGACGCCAGAATATTTCCAGAAGGAAGGTAAGGATAAATGCTCCAAACTCCGTTGAATCCGCTGCCTGATAGTGGCGAAGTATCGTAGTTCCCGACCTTGATAAGATTTGACGGATTGGAAGCATCAATGATCACCACCCCATCACGATAATAAGATGCAACTGCATAATCACCAACGTAATGCACATTGTGTGGAATCACGTTGGTGCCGGGACTTGACTGAAACAGGTCGAGCAGTTTGATATTACTGAGATCGGAAACATCATACGAGGCGATATAGGCATTGCTCACTTCATCGGTGGTCAGCAGGTATTTTCCGTTTTGCGAAAGCCAAGCATTATGAGTGGAATTGCTCGGTGTAGAATTAGTTGCCATCACCGAAGGACTTCCTTTTACTGAAACATCCACAACAGAAAAAATCCCATCGTTTATTTCGCAAGACCACATCGTATCACCTCTCACAAACACATCATGCACATAACGCTGGTTGTATTTTCCGAGCAACGTTGGGTTGGTTGGACTTGAATTCGGGTTGAGCATGATCGCTCCCCTACCTGCGTTTTGATTTGCTCCTGCGATATAAATGATTCCGTTTTCATCTGTGAAAACCGTGTGTGCGGTATTCAATCCCAAGCTACCGCCTGTCCAGGAATTTGTTTGAATACTATCCGGAAGATAATTCAGGTTGATGATCAAAAGCCCACCGCCTGCTTCATTGGTGACATACGCGTATCCATTCCATGTTGCAATGTCGCGCCAGTAGGTATTTTGTCCGGGAACGAAAAATAATTGAACCGGCTGGGCCGGGTTGGTGACGTCAACGATTGAAACACCATTGTACACCCCCACCAGCGCATATTCCTTTCCATTGGCAGCGTATCCCCAGACATCGCTGAGATCGTTATTATAGGTTCTTTTGCCAAGGAAATTCAGATTACTGTTTTGTGCAAACGCAAGATTTGCCCCTAAGCAAAACAATAATGCTAAAAGTGTTCTCATTTTATTTTGATCAAAGGCAGTTGGGCATGAGAGACATAACCGGGATCAATCTACCTTCTTTACCGAGTAATTCTCGTATTTAAGCAAATGTACGTACTTATTCTCGATGAAATCGGTCTTCGGAAAGACGATTACACTGTCAAGCGAAGTGGTTGCGCCATCCTCCACGGTATTCGCGCCAAAACTGAAATGGGTATGAATTCCGGCATCCCGGACAAAACCGATCATGTCTCCATATCTCGTCCCATAGTTTTGCAGAAGCCTGCCGAAAAACATCATCAGGTCGAAGCCTTTGATTGCGTATTCCGAAGGCTCATTTTGAAATTCACCAACATAATTTTTGTAAAGCGAATTATCTTCTGAATAAAAACCAGGGTCAGCATAATATGCGCTTGTGAAATGCACATTCAGCTCATTAACATAATCGAAACGCAGGCCGGTTTGGTAACCCCAAACAGGTTATCCCATCACGGTGATCTTATAGCTTATTGCATCTTTCAATTCCCAGGATGGCTTTGCAAGTGAAAAAAGCTCCCTTCCCAGATTAGGCGTGTATGCTTTGTCAACCGAGGGCACAAGAATGACGTTATTCTTTGCTGAGTCAAGGAACAAATTCAGCTTGCTGCTGCCGATGGAATTCTCAGAATCATCCGGCACGTATGCAACATCAATAAACTGAACGGAATAATTACCTGAAGCCTGCCGGTATTGCTTCAGCAGATTTTTAAAAATGTCAGCATACTCCTGTTCAGCGCCAGGCCGTGATAAAATAATAATATTGTCTTTTTGATGACGAGCAACAACATAATCGAAAAGTTTCCTGCAATGTACTTCCACGCTCGGGTTCACCATAATATAGAATGGATTTTCACGCGTGATATTATCCGCAGGAGATAAAGGCGAAACAAGATAAATGCTGTCACGCTTTGCATATTGCGACATGATGCGGAGGTTGTTGTTGAATACCGGCCCGATCAACAGATCAACACTTTTCATGATCAGGTCGTGGGCAATATCTTTCATTCTCAGGCCGTCATTCAGATCATCAAACACATGAATGTTTGCCTTAAAGCCAAGCTTCTTTAAACTGTCAAGCGCCAGAACAACACCATTATAAAACTCAACCGCAATTTCACTTTCCTGGTAGTAGCTCACCTCCACACTATCGGGAATTTCATAAACGGAATCAAGATAAAAAGGAAGCACGAGTGCAATGTCATAGAATTCTTTAAAACGAGACGAATCTTCGCCTGCCACAGCAATCGTATCTTCCGGTGCCTCTTCCTGTTCCTGAACTACCTTCACCGTATCCACTTCCTGCGAGGTAACTTGTTGTGAAGCGGAGCAGCCTGCAATGAAAAGTATCAGCAGGTAAATGATGATATGTCTATTCCCATTCAATAGTGGAAGGTGGTTTTGAGCTTATATCATATACAACGCGATTCACCCCCCTCACCTTGTTTATGATCTCATTAGAAGTTTCAGCGAGGAATTCATAAGGAAGGTTTGCCCAATCTGCAGTCATGCCATCAGTGGAAGTGACAGCGCGCAACGCAATCACCCTTTCGTAAGTTCTTTCATCTCCCATCACTCCAACGCTTTGAACAGGGAGTAAAATAGTTGCCGCCTGCCAGACAGAATCATACAAGTTGCGCTTCTTCAAATTACCAATGAAAATCTCATCAGCATCCTGCAGGATCTGCACATCCTTTTCATTTATGGCACCGATAATTCTGATCGCCAGTCCTGGCCCCGGGAATGGATGACGGTTTAAAATTTCGGAAGGAATATTTAAGGTCTTCCCGACCAACCTTACTTCATCTTTAAACAAAAATCTTAGCGGCTCGATCACTTTCAGATGCAGCTTCTCCGGTAATCCGCCAACGTTGTGATGTGATTTGATGGTTGCTGAGGGTCCATGAACCGAAACCGATTCTATCACATCAGGGTAGATCGTCCCCTGCCCGAGCCATTTGATATCCTTCAGCTTTTCTGCTTCACGCTGGAAAACATCAATGAATACTTTTCCGATTATCTTTCTTTTCTTCTCGGGATCAATTTCCCCTGCAAGCGCATCAAGGAATTCTTTACTTGCATCAACTCCGCTCACGTTGAATCCCATGTCTTTGTAAGAATGAAGAACGCTATCAAATTCATTCTTGCGGAGCAAACCGTTGTTCACAAATATGCAATGCAGATTGTTGCCAATCGCCTTGTGCAGCAACTCGGCTGCAACTGTTGAATCCACTCCGCCAGATAATCCCAGCACCACCTTTTCATCCTTCACGGTGTTGCGGATGTTCTGGATAGCCTCCTCGATGAATGATGCCGGGGTCCACGTGCCGTGGCAGCCGCAGATATCGCGAACGAAATTCTTCAGGATGAATTTTCCTTCCGTTGAATGATAAACCTCGGGATGAAACTGCAAGCCCACCACCGGATTCTTAAACCTGCCATTCTTGTTTCTGAACGCAGCCACTTCAATACTCTTCGTGCTCGCCAGCAATTCAAATTCCTGCGGCAGCTTCACGATCGTATCCCCGTGCGACATCCACACCTGCGAGTGGTCGCTGATGTTGTAAAAGACGCCTTCCTTTTTAAATATCTTATCAAGATTCGCCCTGCCATATTCCCGCTTTTGCGAGGGCTGTACTTCACCGCCATATTTTTGGGCAATCAACTGTGCGCCATAACACACCGCCAGCACGGGCCGGTTCTGCACCAATTGCTCCACATCCACATCTGGTGATTGCTTATCCCGAACCGAAAACGGGCTACCGGAAAGGATGATACCCTTCACGGATTTTTCAATCTCCGGTATCTTGTTAAAGGGGACGATCTCGCTGTAAACGTCCAATTCCCTTACTCTGCGGGCAATCAACTGCGTATATTGCGACCCAAAATCAACTATTAGAATCTTCTCATCCATAAGAAGACGCAAAAATAGATTGAAATAAGGGGGTAATGAAAAATTTGTTTTGAACGGATGTGCGGATGGAACAATTACTTCCTTGGCTTCCAGGAAACCTCTTCTGCACCTTTTTGTTTCCCGATAAACCGGGCAAGCACAAATAAGTAATCAGACAACCTATTCAGGTATTTGATGACCAGCAAAAAAATCCTTTCCTTTTTGTTCAACGCGACCACCAACCGCTCCGCTCTGCGGCAAACACATCGCGCAACATGGCAGAATGAAACTACCGGATGCCCACCGGGAAGGATGAAATACCTCAGCGGCTCAAGGCTCTCATTCATCCTGTCAATCTCCCTTTCCAAAAGCACAACATCCTTTTCAAACAGATCCGGCTTCTTTAAAGCAGGCTTCGCAGGATCAGCAGCAAGCATTGCACCCGCAGTAAACAACCTGTCCTGGATTTCTTTAAGCAAATCACGGAGATGCCTATCATCCAGATGATCCCGGATGAGGCCGATGTAAGAATTCAGCTCGTCAACCGTACCATAGCTTTCTATTCTCAGATCACTTTTTGAAACGCGTTTTCCCCCAAAAAGCGAGGTCATTCCTTCATCTCCGGTCTTGGTATAGATTTTCATTTTGGGTATCAGGAAGTTTGGGTAGCCAATGGATGCTCGCTGTTTTTCACATCTGAGTCAATCAGTCCGTCTTTCAACCGGATAATTCTGTGTGCATGCCTGGCTATATCATTCTCATGCGTGACTAAGATCACCGTGTTGCCGCGCTGATGTATCTCATCAAAAATTGCCATGATCTCCTCTGAAGTTTTACTATCGAGGTTTCCTGTCGGCTCATCAGCAAGAATGATCGAAGGATGATTGATCAACGCACGGGCGATCGCCACACGCTGCCGTTGCCCTCCCGAAAGCTCATTGGGTTTATGCTTCATCCTGTCTGCCAGTCCAACGTTTTCCAAAACTTCTTTTGCGCGTTGTTCCCGTTCCTTACGGTTATATCCCGCATAGACCAATGGCAATAAACAATTTTCCAAAGCGCTTAGCCGGGGAAGAAGATTGAAAGTCTGAAACACAAATCCAATTTCCTTGTTCCTGATCTCAGCAAGCTGATTATCGTTCAGCAAGCTCACGTTCTTTCCGTTCAGGATATAGTCACCGCTCGTTGCGGTATCAAGACAGCCGAGAATGTTCATCAAAGTTGACTTACCGGAACCTGAAGGCCCCATCAGCGCAACGTATTCATTTTTGTTTATCGAAAGATTGATCTTATTCAGCGCGGGTATCACTACCTGTCCAAGCACATAGTCCTTCGTAACGTTCTTGAGAATAATGATCTGATCGGCCATTCAATCTTTCTTTATCACTTTGGGCACTTTGAAATGGGCGCCATCGTGGAGCGGGGCATTCCTGAGCGCTTCTTCCCGGCTGATCTCAACAACTGCTTTATCGATTCGCAAATGATTTTCTCCCTCAGAAATGTGGATTAGCGGCTCAACTCCGGTGGTATCAACTTCTTTTAATTTTTCCATGAAAGTGATGATCTCCTCAAGGTCTTTCATGATTTCTTTCTTTGAATCTTCATCAAACTCAAGCTTTGCAAGGCTCGCAAGTTTATCAAACAACTGGCTTGAGATTTCCATCTTGATTTTTGATTACATCCCCCTTAAGGGGAACTAAAGAGGGTGACAAATCAAAAATAGGAATTTTTGTATTTTCGGCATCTCATGGAAAGAGTCGTCAGTGGAGTGCGTCCTACAGGCCAGTTGCATCTCGGAAATTATTTCGGGGCCATCAAGAATTTCATAAAAATGCAGGATAGCTACGACTGCTTTTTTTTTGTTGCTGACTACCATTCGCTTACCACACAACCCAAGCCTGCGGACCTTCACGCAAATGTGAAGGAAGTGCTCGCAACTTACCTCGCCTGCGGACTCGATCCTGAAAAGACGGTGCTGTACATTCAAAGCGACCTCCCGCAGATCTCTGAACTTTTTCTTCTGCTGTGCATGATCGCTTACAAGGGCGAGTTAGAACGCTCTACAACTTTTAAGGACAAAGTGGCAAAGCAGCAGGACAACATCAATGCGGGATTGCTGACCTACCCGGTGCTGATGGCAGCCGATGTGATTATTCACAAAGCCACGAAAGTTCCGGTCGGGAAAGACCAGGAGCAGCATCTTGAAATGGCGCGTAACTTTTCGAACCGTTTCAATTCCATCTATGGCGTAGAATGTTTTCCAGAACCTCACGGATTCAGCTACTCCGAAAAGCTGGTGAAAATTCCCGGATTGGACGGCACGGGTAAAATGGGAAAATCTGAAGGCGCACAAAATGCCATCTACCTTGCCGATGAGCCGGAGGTGATCAGAAAAAAAGTGATGCGCGCGGTCACCGATGACGGCCCCAAAGAAAAAAATCAGCCCAAAGCAGAACCTGTACAAAATTTATTTACCTTAATGAGCGCGGTTTCTTCACGCGAAACGCTGAAGCATTTTGAAGACCAGTATAATGACTGTTCGATACGATACGGTGAAATGAAAAAAAAACTGGCAGAAGATATAATTACCTTTACCGAACCGATAAGGGAGGAAATAAAAGCGAAAAAGTTTGATGAAGCCGGAATGAGCCGTATCGTGAAACGCGGAGCAGAAAAGGCGATAGCAAGCGCCTCGAAGACGATGAACGAGGTAAGAGAAATTATCGGGATAAGAAGTTTTTGAAAAAAAATAGCATGGCAAAAAAAAACAAAGCACCAGCAAAAACAGCAGCAAAGACATCGGTAAAGGCACCAGCGAAAACAACAGCGGCAACAGCAACCGAAAAAATAAAGCTCAAACATATTGCTGTTGCCGGCAACATCGGCTCGGGCAAAACAACGCTGACTGAAAGGCTAGCGCAGAATTTCAAGTGGGAAGCTCAATTTGAAGATGTCGAGAATAATCCCTATCTGAATGATTTTTATGAAGACATGCCGCGCTGGTCGTTCAACCTGCAGATATACTTCCTGAATAACCGCTTCAAGCAGATCGTGAATATTCAGCGCGGAGAGAAAACCGTAATACAGGACAGAACGATCTATGAAGATGCCCACATCTTCGCGCCTAACCTGCACTCAATGGGATTGATGTCAACCCGTGATTTTGAAAACTACCTCAGCCTCTTCAAAACAATCAATTCGCTCATCAATCCTCCCGATCTTTTGGTTTATCTCAAGGCTTCCATTCCTACTTTGGTGAATCAAATCCAGAAAAGAGGAAGGGAGTATGAAGAAAACCTGCGACTCGATTACCTGCGAAGGTTAAATGACTACTACGAAGAATGGACAAGCCGCTATCGCGATGGCAAGCTGCTGGTGATTGATGTTGACAGTTGCAACTTCGCTGAAGACAAAACCCAGCTTGGTGAAGTGATCAACAAAGTGAGGGGGGAGTTGTACGGGCTGTTCTAGTCGGATAATTCTTGAGTGAGCCCCCTGTGGGCTAAGGTCACAAAATAAAACCTGCTACTAAAGCCAGGCTTCTTAGTTTTTCGGCAAGATCATTATCCAAGAAATATTGGCTGAATCTAAGCTCAATAAGTACTGAATTTTTCTTAAAAGGAACTAAATATCCAACTGAAATCAATAGTCCCACATCAACTGGCGGGGCGCTGAAATCATTCTCTTCGTTTTCCAAAGTCCTTCCTCCTCCCTGAAGAGGCACATTGTCTCCCTTGAATTTAATTATCTCCGTGTTTTTAAAATTGATGGCAAAAGACGGCCCTCCGGATAGGATGAAGTTTTTTAGTTTAACCCCGGTCAGGATATTCAGGTCTGTAAAATATAGATGAGCGTGTCTTAATAACTTGATTGCGCCTGTATTTTCACCGGTTCCGCTGTATCCTTGAGCATCACCTTTCATGGCGGCACCACGTCTTGAGAACATACCCTCTGCCATCAAATAGAATTTCTTTTTGGTGAAACGGTAAAAAATGCCTGCGGTGAAATCCGCTTTTACGGTCATGGAATATTCACCCCTCCATAAAAGTCCCTGCGAATAAAACCTGTCATCGGAGAGATCTTCAGTGTATGCATTAAATGGGATTGCAATCCCTGCTTTTATGCCTAATCCGATTTTTTCGTTTTGCGAGAAAGCTATTAAAGTATTTGCAAGGACCATGCAAACAATGAATGCCATTTTCATTGTAGAAATTTAATTACTAAGCTAATGATTTCCATTTCATCTCATATGATAACCGACTAATAGAATGTTGCGGTTTACAGGAAAAATCAAACCTTTTTGCACAATTCCCGTAATAAGACGTGTAACCTCAACAGTCTTAACCAAAACAACGGGAGATGCAACTCAAGAAATGGCAAACGGCAGCGATAGTGTTCGCCATCTTTGTGCTCGCCTGGAACACTTCCCAGGCACAGGTCACAGCAAATTTCGCCTTATCTAAAACTTCAGGATGCAGTCCGCTCATCGTGCAATTCACCGATGCCTCAACCGGCCCGGTAACTTCATGGAACTGGAGCTTCGGCAACGGAAACATCTCAAATCAAAAAAATCCTGGTGCGATCTACATCACTCCGGGATCATACTGCGTCAGGCTTATTGTTTCTGACGGTGTCACCTCTGACACGATGATAAGCTCTCCCTGCATAACCGTATTCCAGGAACCCAATCCGAAAATTTCAGCAGACACCACACAAGGTTGCGTTCCGTTAACGGTGAACTTCATTGACAGCAGCATTGTCGGTTCAGCGCCAATCACAACATGGATATGGGATTTCGGTGACGGCAGCACTTCCACTCAGCAAAACCCCACACACACTTACGTCAATGCCGGAAACTACAATATTTCGCTTTCACTGATCGATTCAAACGGCTGCCAGAAAAGCAGAACGTTTACAAACTTTATCATGGTAAGCCAGATCCCGCAGGCAAATTTCGGATCGGACAAAAACTCATCATGCTCTCCGCCTCTCACTGTGAATTTTGCAGACAGCACCGTTCCGGCAACCAGCCTTACGTATTTCTGGGATTTTGGCGATGGAAATACCTCGGTAAGCAAAAACCCGTCACATACCTATTCGAGTCTTGGAAATTTCAATGTAACGCTGATAGCAGCAAGCCCGACCGGGTGTGCAGATTCCGTTACCAAGAACAATTTCATCGCCATTGAAGATCTGGTTGCGGACTTCAGCGCAGATGTGGTGAAGGCTTGCGCAGGTGAACCTGTGCAGTTCACCGACAATTCAACATCGAACCCCAGCAACTGGGCCTGGGATTTTGGCGATAGCAACACTGCAAGCGTAAAAAACCCTTCACACACTTATAGCGCTCCCGGAACTTACACTGTAAGTCTTATCGCATCCAATTCAAGCTCTTGTGCAGACACAGTTCTAAAAATAAGCTACATCACCATTGACCCGTCACCGGTTGCTGATTTCACGGCCGATGCTTTTCAATCGTGCTCTGCACCGTTCACGATCAATTTCACCGATCTTTCTTCAAATGCAATGTCATGGCAATGGGATTTTGGCGATGGAAATACTTCAACCGCTCAAAACCCGTCACACACTTACGCTTACGTAGATTCATTTACCGTAACTCTGACAGTGATGAATACCGACAGTTGCTTTCATACCGTTTCACGCAGTAATTACATCATGATCTCTCCGCCCCTGGTTCAGTTTGATGGCAATCACCGCTACGGCTGTGTTCCCAGGGAAGTTGAGTTTGCCGATTCAAGCATTTCAGTTGACCCTGTTGTGAGTTGGCTGTGGGATTTCGGT
>CAYOYI010000024.1:13355-18338 GCA_964408105.1 uncultured Chitinophagaceae bacterium
TTACAATTGTAAATGCATCCGGCTGTATTGAAACGCTGGTAGATTCTTACTTTGTCGGGGTGGGAGTTGAACCGACAATAGACTTTATTGCCGATCCTCTGATCACTTGTTTGTTTGAACCTGTTGCCTTCATAAACAATACCACTAATTCCACTTCATGGCATTGGGACTTTGGTGATGGCGGCACTTCTGACGAATTTGAACCCACTCACACTTACTCTGACACGGGATTGTTCACAAATACGCTGATCGCCCGTGACAACGTCTGACCTGATACTCTTGAGAAGGTTGATTATGTCTATATCTCACCACCTGACGCTGCGTTCAGCATTGAATACAACTGTGATAACCCGTATGAAGTCACTTTTGTGGATGCTTCATTAGCTCCAGACACCTGGGCGTGGGATTTCGGTGATGGAAATACTTCCACTACCCCAAGCCCTGTACATACATACAGCGCCCGCGGCAGCTACACGGTGACGCTTACCGTTACGAATATTTCAACCGGTTGTATGGATGTTGAAACACAAACGGTAACTGTTGCAGATCCGATCGCAGATTTTATCGGTGCGCCAACATTTGGCTGCCGACCGCTTACCGTAAACTTTACCGATGTTTCAGTTGATGCTGCAGCTTGGCAGTGGGATACCGGCACCATGACATCTTTCTCACAAAACCCGACATTCACTTATGTGAATCCTGGAATCTATGATGTTTCCCTCATTATCACCGATGTACATGGATGCCAGGATACTATGATAAAACCAGACTATGTCACCGCAACGGGTCCAGTTTCAAATTTTTCTTCAAATCCAACAACAGGATGCTCACCGCTTGATGTGATCTTCACCGACTCGTCCGTTGCAACACTCTCTCCTATAACCGGGTGGAATTGGGACTTTGGCGATGGAACAAATTCAGTATTGCAAAACCCTGTTCATACTTACGCAAGCACCGGATATTACACGATTACACTCACTGTTACAGACGCTGATGGCTGTCAGCACGCATCAACCAGGGTAAATTATATTCAGCCAACATTTCCTGTTCCTAATTTCAGCGCTGACACACTTTCATGCACCACCAGAGGCGTGCAGTTTGTAAATATGTCGGTTGGCGTTGGCATGAACTTCTTGTGGAATTTTGGCGATAGCACCACTTCCGCTTCAACCAATCCTTCGCATACTTACACTCAGGAAGGTACATATACCATTTCGCTAACTGTAACTGATTTGAACGGATGCGACAGCACCTACACCAGACCGGACTATGTCGTTGTTGCTGATCCGGTTGCAGATTTTGGCGCTGACAATACATTTGCCCCGTGCCCGCCTTTGCTTGTTGCTTTTGGAGACAGCTCCACTTCTGATGTGCAATCCTGGCAATGGAATTTTGGCGATGGGGCTGCAAGTACGCTACAGCAACCTTCACACGTGTACTCAGCTCCGGGAGTTTATGATGTAACTCTTGTTGTCACATCACAACTCGGTTGCAGAGACACATTATTCCGTGATGATTACATCAGAGTGCTTGGACCAACAGGAACATTCACCTTTGATCCCGATAGCGGATGCCTGGGACAGCAAGTTGACTTTACGGCAACAACTCAGAACACCGCAGCTCGCACATGGGATTTCGGTGACGGAACCATTCTCGCTGACGGGGATTCCACAAGTCACGTTTACATCACACAAGGAATTTATCATCCGATCATTATTCTCGATGACGGTGTGGGCTGCATTTTCGCGGTGCCCTCCCCTGACTCAATCGTCATCGGTGATATTGCAGCAGAATTCGTTGCAAGCGAAGTAGAGCCTTGTCCTTATGAGAGCGTTCAGTTCACAGACCTGTCAACATCATTTCCTGACATAGTTAGCTGGATGTGGGACTTCGGTGACGGAGTCACTTCCTCTCAACAAAATCCGACACACGCTTACGACACAGCAGGATACTTCGATGTGATGCTGGTTGTTGATAACGGTATCTGCCCGGATACAATTATCAAAACGGATTACATCTATGTAACTCCTTTCCCAATGGCAGACTTTACCATGACCACAGATTCCGGTTGTGCCACCGTTAGCGTTGATTTCCAGGACAACTCAACCTGGGATAGTGTAATTACAAGCTGGCGTTGGGATTTTGATGATGGTTCTTCTGATTCCGTTCCCGACCCATCACACACTTTCACATCGGTTGGAGACTATGATGTTCAAATGATCGTGACATCCATAATCGGATGCAGCGACACGATCAGCAAGCCTATAGTTGTAAATCCATTACCGACTGCATTCGCGGGACCAGACTCAAACGTTTGCAGAGGCACACCCATGCAATTAAACGCTTCGGGCGGAGTGACCTATCAATGGGCTCCTATAGCTGACCTTGATAATTCAAATATTGCAGATCCAATTGCAACACCAAATGACACCACAGTTTACATTTTAACCGTTACCGATAGCAATGGCTGCCAAAATACAGATACTACCGTTTTAAATATTCTGGATGTTCCTGTTGCAGGCGTCAGTCCCGACATTGAAATCTGCATTGGCAACTCTGTTGAATTAATTGCATCAGGCGGGATTTCCTACCTGTGGAGCCCCTCAGGCTCACTAAGCTGCAGCAATTGCAGTAACGTTATCGCAACACCTGATACCACTACGTCCTACCAAGTTCGTGTAGGAAATGCAGTTGGCTGTTACGACTATGATACGGTAGTTGTAACCGTCAGGCCAAGACCCACGGGAATCACTACACCTGATACCGAAATATGCATTGGTGAAAGCGTTCAATTGGAATCACAAGACGGTGTGCAGCATTTCTGGAATGCAGACTCATCATTGAGTTGTATTCATTGCCCTAATCCCGTTGCAACCCCAACCGTGACATCCATCTATACCCTTTTGCTATATAATCAATATAACTGCGATACTTATGATTCGGTTGAGATTGTTGTCCATAATTTGCCGGTTATTACAATTCAGGCGGAGAACATTTGTGAAGGAGAAACTACTCAGATCACAGCTACCGGGGGCACAATTTACAATTGGGCGCCTTCTTCAGGACTAAGCTGCAGCAGTTGTCCGAATCCGTTCGCATCTCCTGACTCGACAATCACTTACCATCTTGAAGTGATAAACGACTTCACTTGTGTGAATTATGATTCTGTCACAATAGAAGTAGCTCCTATGCCAGAAGTGCAAACCATTGAAGATGTTACCATTTGTCAAGGTGATGAGGTTAAACTGACCACCGATTATCAAAATACAGTAGCAGTAAACTGGAATCCATTCAACGGCATGAAAGATAGTCTTCAGTGGAATCCGATTGCCCGTCCGGATGTGACCACTACCTATGTAGTGACTGCTACCAACCTGGCAAACTGTGAAGCCAGAGACACCGTTACTATTACGGTTATCACAAAAGTTGATGCAAGTGTAGGAAACGACATCTCCATTTGTTATGGGGAAACGGCACAACTACAAGGACAAATAAACCAATATGGAAACATGGGAACTCAAGTCATTTGGTTCCCTGTCAATTACTTGGATAATACCACTTCTCTGTCTCCGGTTTCAAGCACGCTACAAACGATTACTTACACTATGGTAGCTTTCAGCGGACACTGTGAGCCTGATTCAAATTCCGTAACCGTTACCGTGAATCCATTGCCGGTGATAGATCTCGGCCACGACCAGGATGTGCTATCGGAAACGGAAATCACCTTAGCACCAGCAAACGCAAGCAACAACATCGTTGATTACAACTGGACCTTTGATCCGGCACTTTCCTGCGTAAGTTGTGAAAGCCCATCAGTTGTGGTAATGACTAACGATAAATTCGTTTTGACCGTTGTTGATGAAAACGGATGCGTGAGCAAAGATTCGGTAAATGTTAAAGTGAAAGGAAGATGTGCTGAAAATATCTTCGTTCCAAAGGCCTTTACCCCCAATCACGATGAGATCAATGACCGGCTATTTGTCCGCGGTGGAAATTTTATAGCTGATCTTCATTATTACAAGATTTATGATCGCTGGGGTAATAAAGTTTTCGAAACAAGTGAAATCAGTGAAGGCTGGGATGGATTATATCGTGGTAAAAAAATGAATCCTGCGGTATTTGTGTATTCGATTGAAGGCGTGTGCACGAATGGAGAATTATTGCAGAAAAAAGGAAATGTAACCTTGTTAAGATAAAGTACGTTTAAATGACGGACATTAGAAAAGCAGAATTAAGGTCAGATGTCTAAAAACTAATTCAAAGAAGCTGTTTGGTTTTTTGGTTGAGAGCAGAAAGCCCGTTGGACGGATTATCCAGCGGGCTTTTCTGTTTTCAGCCGATTCTGAGAAAACTTATATCAATGTCGCAATTACCAGCGCAACCACTGACATTAGCTTAAGCAAAATATTTAGTGAAGGGCCGGACGTATCCTTGAACGGATCACCAACCGTATCGCCCACAACGGCAGCCTTGTGCGGTTCTGAACCCTTGTAGTATTTCTGCCCCTGTATTTCTACTCCTTCTTCAAACATCTTCTTCGCATTGTCCCAAGCGCCACCTGCATTGGATTGAAAGATCGCCATCAACACACCACACACTGTAACGCCAGCCAGCAAACCACCCAGCATTTCTTTGCCTACGTCTTCAATTCCCAGCAGTTTTGGGCCAAAACCGATTGCCACGGGGACAACTACTGCCAGCAAACCAGGCACCACCATCTCGCGTATTGCAGCAGTTGTAGAAATTTCAACACATTTTCCGTATTCCGCTTTCCCATCAGCAGACTCGAACGTAGCCTGGTCTTCTTTGCTCCAATCGCTGTGCTCTTTCCCTTCATTTTTTCTCATTACGTTTAATGCAGCTTTCAATTCCGGTATAGTGGTGAATTGCCTTCTTACTTCTTGTATCATAGACATGGCAGCACGGCCAACGGCTTGCATGGCCAACGCTGAGAACAAGAAAGGCAACATGCCTCCGATAAAC
>CAYOYI010000025.1:0-18259 GCA_964408105.1 uncultured Chitinophagaceae bacterium
GAACTACACGTTTACCCGAATCCGGTGGTTGACGAGTTTTTTGTTGAAACAAACCTTACTAATGATGAGCCATTTAGCCTTACACTTGTTGATGCTAAAGGGATGGAAGTAATAAAGATGCAAGGTATCCGTGAAAGAGGAGTAAAAGTTGAAAGCGCAAATTTGCCTCGTGGCATGTACTACATGAAGCTCGAATCGGAAACGAGTGTCGGCATTGTGCCGGTGATCAAACGGTAAACTTCATTTTAATTATCGTTTCGCTTTCCTACGGAGAAGGACAGAATCCGCCTAAGGCGGATCAAGGTGAGGCTCGTAATTCCCCGCAAATTCCATTTAACTTTGCCACTCGTGGCTGAATGAATTTGGATGAATTACTGGGTCTCTATCGTAACGACCCCCGGATAAGAAAGCTTACAGAGAAGATTCAAACTACCCCCCCTGCAAATCTTCATCTGGCGGGAGTGGTGGGCTCGGCCGATGCGTTCATCGCTGCCGGGGTTTTTGGGATCTCAACTTTCAATCACGTTTTCATTCACACCGACAAGGAGGAAGCCGCTTACTTTCAAAACAATCTTTCCAATCTGCTCGAAGGGAAGGAAGTGCTTTTCTTCCCTGATTCATTCAAACGTCCCGGCAAGTTTGAAGAGGTCAACAACAATAACATTCTGCTCAGAACGGAAGTCGTCAATAAGCTCAGCAACAGCAGTACCACTTGCGAGCTGATCGTGACCTATCCGGAAGCACTGTTTGAAAAAGTAGTTCAGCGTAGTGTGCTGCAAAAGAGCGTCATCCAAATCACCATTAGTGAAAAACTTGACGCTGATTTTGTTACGGAAGTTTTGGTGGAACATGGGTTCGAGCGCGTGGACTTCGTTTATGAGCCCGGGCAGTTCAGCATTCGCGGAGGTATCGTAGATGTTTTTTCTTTTGGTAATGAGTTGCCTTACCGCATTGAACTTTTCGGTGACGAGGTAGAATCCATCCGCGTTTTTGATCCATCAACGCAACTGTCGGAACGGAAGTTGTCTAAAGTTTCCATCATTCCGAATATCCAGACACAATTTACGGTTGAACAAAAGACCTCGTTCTTTGAGGCGTTGCCGAATAATACCGCCATCTGGATAAAGGACTTGGGCTTTTTGGTGGAGATACTTGACAAATGTTTCGATACTGCTGTTGCTGTCTATGATTTAATAAAGACCGGCAACCTAAAGTTGGAAGAAGAAAATCATTTCTTTTCCGCAGAGCCGGCAAAAATTTTTGAGCTTTCAAAAGATGTATTGCAGCGCATGACCAATTTTGCCTGCCTTGAGTTAAGTAGTAAATCGCATTTAAAGGGAGAAACGATTGAATTCAACCTCAAGCCTCAGCCGGTATTCAACAAAAAATTTAACCTGCTCATCGAAAATCTGAAGCAGAACGAGCAGCAACACATCATTAACTTCCTCTTCTCCGAAAATCCTAAGCAGCTCAAACGCTTCAATCACATTTTTGAAGACATGCAGGCGCAGGTGCAGCTTTTCCCTGTGGTAAAGGGCATTCACCAGGGTTTTCTTGATGCCGACCTGAAAGTGGCCTGCTACACTGACCACCAGATTTTTGAGCGCTACCACAAATACAACATCAAAGCAGGCTTCTCAAAAAGCCAGGCTTTGTTGATGAAAACACTCCGCGAGCTTAAGCCGGGAGATTACGTCACACACATTGATCATGGCGTAGGAGTTTTCTCCGGATTGGAAAAAATTGAGGTGAATGGACAGAAGCA
The DNA here is from genome assembly GCA_964408105.1 of uncultured Chitinophagaceae bacterium. GTDB lineage: Bacteria > Bacteroidota > Bacteroidia > Chitinophagales > CAIOSU01 > BPHB01. Next base: position 1,766 of record CAYOYI010000025.1, read on the forward strand.
GGAAGCGGTACGGCTTATCTATCGTGATAATGACTTGCTGTATGTGAGCATTGCCGCGCTGCACAAAATATCAAAATACACGGGCAAGGAAGGAACGGTTCCTAAAATCAATAAGCTGGGTACCGATACGTGGGAACAAGTAAAACGCAGAACAAAAAAGAAGATCAAGGATATTGCCGAGGAATTGATCCAACTGTACGCAAAGCGTAAAGTGCAGAAAGGTCATGCCTTTCAAAAGGATTCTTACTTGCAGACAGAATTGGAAGCATCGTTCATATATGAAGATACCCCCGACCAGGTGAAGGCCACAAAGGATTTCAAAGTGGATATGGAAGCTGAGCATCCGATGGATAGGCTTGTGTGTGGCGATGTCGGATTTGGAAAAACAGAAATAGCAATACGAGCAGCTTTCAAAGCGGTAACGGACAGTAAGCAAGTCGCTGTTCTTGCTCCAACAACGATTCTTACGCTTCAACACTACCAGACTTTTAAAGCAAGGATGGAAGATTTTCCCTGTAAAGTGGATTACATCAATCGCTTTAAGAGCACCGCTCAGAAAAAAGAAACGCTTAAAAAACTGGAGGATGGAGAAATTGACATCATCATTGGTACACATGCACTGCTGGGCAAAGGCATAAAATTCAAAGACCTTGGTTTGCTAATCATTGATGAAGAGCAGAAGTTTGGAGTGTCATCAAAAGAACGGTTGCGCGAGTTGAAGGTAAACGTAGATACGCTCACGCTCACTGCCACACCCATTCCGCGTACGCTGCAATTTTCGTTACTGGGAGCGCGTGATCTTTCCATAATAAATACACCTCCGCCAAACCGGCAGCCTATTCAAACAGAGCTACACGTCTTCAATGACGAAACTGTTCGCGATGCGATCTACTATGAGATCTACCGGGGCGGGCAGGTTTTCTTCATTCACAATCGGGTGAAGGATATCGAAGAAGTGGCGGGCATGTTGAAGAAGCTTTGCCCGGATGTTGACTTTGGCGTGGCGCATGGACAAATGGAGGGTCACAAGCTAGAGGAGTCGATGATGAAATTCATTAATCACGATATTGATGTGCTGGTGTGCACCAACATTGTAGAATCGGGTTTGGATATCACCAATGCCAACACCATCATCATCAATAATGCACATTGGTTTGGATTGAGCGACCTGCACCAACTGCGCGGGCGTGTCGGGAGGTCGAACAAAAAAGCTTTTTGCTACTTATTCACGCCACCGCTTTCATCATTGCCCGATGACGCGCGTAAGCGGCTGAAGACCATTGAAGAATTCTCCGACCTCGGTAGCGGCTTCAACATTGCAATGCGCGACCTCGACATTCGAGGTGCGGGCAATCTGCTTGGTGGAGAGCAAAGCGGCTTCATCGCGGAGATCGGCTACGAGACCTATCACAAGATACTTGATGAAACGATCCGGGAGTTGAAGCAAACCGAGTTTAAGGACCTGTACAAGGAAGAACTGGAGCAGAAGCTGGATTTCGTGCGCGACTGCCAGGTAGATACCGATGTCGAGATGCTCATCCCTGACGAATACGTGCGCAACATCAACGAGCGCCTCAACCTCTACACCGAGCTAAGCAACATCAAAGACGAGCCGGGGCTGGCGAAATTCCGCGATGAGCTGCGCGACCGCTTCGGCCCCATCCCTCCGCAGGTCGAGGAGCTGTTCCATGCCGTGCGCCTCGGCTGGCTCGGCAAGACGCTCGGCTTCGAAAAGATCACCATCAAGAACAACCAGATGCGCGGCTACTTCCCCGAAAACCAGGAGTCATTCTACTACCAGTCGGAGGTCTTCGGCAACATCCTCAAATACGTGCAGCGCTACCCCAGCCGCTGCCAGGTGAAGCAGACCGACAAATTCCTCATCCTTATCTTCCAGGGCATCAACACGATGGAACAGGCGCGCGTGAAGCTGGGTGATATTAATCAGACGGTGATGACAATTTCAGTTTGATTTTGGTGTACGTGCACGATTTCGTTTATGAACCATTATTCATATGCTAAAGTCCCGGTAAACCGAAGACAACAAACCTGATTTTCATAGCAACTGAATCAGATGTCTTCAAAAATTGCAAGTGGACTTGAGACTGGAATGGATTACCCGAAATGCACTTGGCAAATTCCGATTTAGCAGCTTGTCCCCTAGGCATGAAACTGCAACGATTGAACAGAATACTCCCTTCGGATTGAGTTCTACTAAATTTGAGATCGGCAAACTACAAACCCTCGATGACTTCGACTTAATCCAGTGAAGTGGGATGAGCAAATGAAAGAGCGATTCGGTGAAAATTTGCCCAAACATGAAAAGGTAATTTCTCCAGCTTCCACGTTCGAATCGGACAAATTAATTACTGTACTTACGAACTGAATTAAAGGGATTACATACTTACTTCCTCAAACTGACCAATCTTCCTCGGCTGGTACTTTTTCGCCAATACGGCAATCTTCCTTATATGTTCTGGCGTTGTACCACAGCAGCCGCCAACAATATTCACTAAACCTTCCTGCATGAATTCCTCGATCTGCTTCGCCATAGCATCCGGGGTTTCATCGTATTCACCAAAGGCATTTGGCAATCCTGCATTTGGATGTACGCTTACGTAAAACGGAGCCTCTTTTGCAAGAACTTGCAAATAGGGTCGTAGCTGCTTTGCTCCCAGAGCACAATTCAAACCCACACTGAGCAGAGGTGCATGTGAAATGGAAATTAAAAACGCTTCCGTTGTTTGCCCCGATAAGGTTCTTCCGCTGGCATCCGTGATGGTGCCGGATACCATGATGGGGACACCCCCCTTGCCCCCCTGAAGGGGGGAATTGTCAGTCCCCCTTAAGGGGGACATAGGGGGCAATTCCTCGAAAAGCTCCATGATGCCAAACAAGGCAGCTTTTGCATTCAGCGTGTCAAAGACCGTTTCGATCAACAGAATATCCGCGCCTCCATCTATAAGCCCCTGTGTCTGTTCTTTATAGGAATCCTTTAATTCATCAAAAGTGATCGCGCGAAATCCGGGATCGTTTACGTCAGGTGAAATGGAAAGCGTGCGGTTGGTTGGACCGATAGAACCTGCAACGAATCGCGGCTTATCGGGCTGTTTTTTAGTGAACTCCTCTGCTACTTCCTTAGCAATGCTCGCAGCAGCCTTATTCATTTCGTACACATGATCCTGCATTTGATAATCCGCCTGCGAAACCGAAGTAGCGGTGAAAGTATCCGTCTCAACTATATCCGCACCTGCTTCAAAATACTTGCGGTGAATCTCTTTTATTATTTGCGGCTGAGTGATGGTTAAAACATCGTAATCTCCCTTGAGCGGATGCGGATGATCCTTAAATCTCTCTCCCCGGAAATCTTTTTCTTCCAGCTTATGCGCCTGAAGAAGCGTGCCCATCCCCCCATCAAGAACAAGAATGCGTTTTTGAAGGAGGTCGCGGAGTTGTTGTTCTTTGGACATCGGATTGCATTTATTTGATGGAATAACAAAGATAGGAAGATGGAAAGTTCAAACGCAGGATTATTAGCCACTTAGGCGCGAAGACACCAAGAAATTGCTTTGTGCCTTAGTGCGTTTGCGGCAAAAAATCAGAAAGCCCCTTCCGTAAATAATTCCATTTGCTCGGGCAGAGGATAAAGCTGGAATGATTTGCGATGTTCATCCACGATCCCATATCGGATAATAGCTTCGCGATGTGCGGCAGTGGGGTAGCCTTTGTTTTCGTTCCACAAATAAACGGGGTGCTTTTCGTGCATTGTGATCATATAATCATCGCGGCATGTTTTTGCCAGGATCGAAGCCGCTGCAATACTTTGATATTTCGCGTCCCCCTTTATAATACAAGTGAAAGGAATGTTTTCATATGGCTTGAACCGATTCCCGTCAACCAAAAGCACTTCCGGCAATACTGATAGCTTGGCTATTGCCCTGTGCATCGCCAGAAAAGAAGCATTTAAAATATTGATGCGGTCAATCTCTGCGGGTTCTACTTGTGCCACCGCCCAGCTAAGAGCCCGTTCCTGAATCATTTCCCGCAAGCGATAGCGCTGCTTTGCAGAAAGCTCTTTAGAATCGCGAAGCAACCTGCTATGAAAATTCTTTGGCAGAATCACAGAGGCGGCAAACACAGGTCCTGCAAGACAACCTCTGCCCGCTTCATCACAGCCGGCTTCCACCAAATCCTTATTGAGATATTTCCTCAGCAATCGTTAATTGTTAACTGTTATCCGTTAAATGTTATTTGTTAAGCGCTGCTGTTCAAGTTGCCAAACCTTTACGCGATTAACGTTTAACTATCGAAGCGTTAAATAACCTATTTTTAGCCGCTCTTTTAAAAAGAATTATTCACATTGGCATACATTCTCGAAGCGAGGAATCTTTCAAAGAATTATGGAAGCATCAGGGCACTCGGTGACTTCAGTATTACGGTCGAGCCGGGAAGCATCTATGGAATTCTCGGACCAAACGGCAGCGGAAAGACTACTTGCTTAAGTCTTTTGCTTGATGTTGTTAAGCCTGACAGCGGAAGTTATTCCTGGTTTGGCGAGGTTCCATCTCACGGCATTCGAAAGCGCAGGATTGGTGCGCTGCTTGAAACACCAAATTTTTACCCGTATCTCACCGGCAATCAAAATCTGAATATTGTTTCAGCTATTAAGGGAAGAGGAAGCAAGAAGGTAGCAACAGCGCTGGAAGTTGCAGGCTTGTCAAAAAGGCGTAACTCAAGGTTCGGCACTTATTCGCTTGGAATGAAACAACGACTCGGCATTGCAGCTTCGTTGGTAGGAAATCCCGAAGTACTTGTGTTGGATGAACCTACCAACGGGTTAGATCCACAGGGAATAAAGGAGATCATGAAGGCAAAACGATCATTTTAGCGAGCCATTTACTTGATGAGGTGGAAAAGGTGTGCAGTCATGTCGCGATTTTGAAGTCAGGACAATTGCTGGCTGCCGGCCCAGTAAGCGAGGTCATTGGCTCGGAAAACCAGGTGGAAGTGGCTGCCGGGGATATGAACGCACTTGAGCAAGCTGCGAAACAGCTGCCCGGTTTGATTTTCTGTGAAAAAATTGGCGACAAGCTGTTGCTCAAATTTCAGGATAAGGTGGAGACCAGTGAACTGAACCGGCAGTTCTTTGAGAAAGGAATTTCGCTTTCGATGCTTGCGGTTAAAAAGAAAACTTTGGAGAGCCAATTCATGCAGCTCACATCACATGCTTAGACTGGTAAAAATAGAATTCATGAAAGTGGCGAGCTATCGCACTTTTTGGGTATTTATTATCCTTTATGCATTGCTTATGATTTTGGCTTCAGGAAGCATAAAGGCGATGTTGTCAGCCGCTGACGACAGCTTCAGCCCGTTCAGCTTTCCGAAGATCTGGCCCAATCTGGCTTATATCGCCAGCTACCTTAACCTCGTTGTTGGTGTGCTGATCATCATGCTTATTGCTAACGAATTTTCTTTCAAAACTTTCAGGCAAAATGTTATTGACGGCTTATCGCGGGAGCAGGCGGTCCTGGCGAAGTTTCTGATGATACTGGTCATATCTTTAGCCGGTGTTGTTTTCGTTTTGATCTATGGGCTCATACGCGGGCTTTCACACGGAGAATTTGACCACATCGGTCACATCTTTGAGCAAGCCGGTTATTTGCTCAGGCTATTCATTCAAATGGCGGGATACATGGCTATAGCCGCTTTGTTAGCCTTCCTCATCAAAAAAGCTGCGCTTGCCATTGTTGCTTTTTTGCTTTATGCGTTGGTAGTGGAAAGGCTGGTAAGGCTTCGCACTCCGGATAACATTGACAAGTTTTTTCCTATGAACGCAATGGGTGAATTAATCCCATTTCCCGGGAACATTCAATTAGACATGGCCGCTGGCGATGCTGCATCACTTTCACCGGAAATGGCAGTGGCACTCACCGTTGGATACTTCCTTTTGTGCCTTGGAGGTTCCATCCTGCTAATGAATCGCTCAAATTTATAGCGCCAGCTTTTTCCCGGAAACGATAATCCCATCTTCATCTGCATACACGAATTCTCCGGGCTTAAAAGTAACTCCCGCGAATTCTACCGGAACATTAACTTCACCCTTGCCTCCTTTTTTACTTTTAAGAGGATTTGTATTCAGCGCCCTTACTCCGATTTCCATTTGATTAATATCTGAAGAGTCCCTGATGCAGCCATTTATAATTGCACCCTCCCAATGATTGTTAATCGCCACTTTCGCCAGCAGATCGCCCATCAACGCGCACCGTAAGGAGCCTCCTCCGTCCACAACAAGCACTTTTCCCGAGCCGTCTTTACCCAACATCTCCTTAACTAAAACGTTATCCTCGAATATTTTTACCGTCACAATTTCACCATGAAAACTCCGCTTGCTTCCGAATATCTTAAACAGCGGTTGTGCTACGGCAACCTCAGTATTGTTATCGCATAGATCTGCAGTTTTCATCATTACATTAGTTTTTGAAATTGAAAGCGGATAAAAATAGCAAAGCCTCAAGGAATCTTTTGCGAATTGATAAATCCCGTATTTTTGGCGCAAAAGAATACGATGAATTTTCCTGATAATTTGAAATACACAAAAGAACACGAATGGCTGCGGGTTGAAGGCGAATTTGCTTTCGTTGGGATCACTGACTTTGCGCAAAGAGAGCTTGGGGATATCGTTTATGTTGAGATAGAAACGCAGAACGAGGAACTTTCTAAAGAAGCGGTCTTCGGAACAATAGAGGCGGTAAAAACAGTATCAGACCTCTTTATGCCGGTATCAGGAACCATCGTGGAAGTAAATAAAGATTTGGAATCCTCACCGGAGTCGGTCAACCAGGATCCCTATGGCAAGGGATGGATGGTGAAAATAAAGATTACGGATACCGGTGAACTCGGAAGCCTTCTCACCAGCGCTGATTACCAGGCTCTGGTGCAGGCCTAGAACCCGCCTATCTGAATGTTTTTTCGGCACAATCTGCCCGCACTCTCGTGGGCATTGCTGATATTCGCCCTCACCCTCATGCCGGGAAGATACATTCCTCCGGTTAACATCTGGGACTTAGCCAATATTGACAAAGTAGTTCATCTGGTCTTATTCTTTGTTTTGATGATACTGACAACATGCGGCTTCGCCAGACAATACAGGTTTCATCAATTACGTTTACACTCAATAGTTACTGCCTTTTGTCTTTGCATCACCTATGGATTGTTGCTGGAAATTATACAGGGAACGATTCTGACAGACCGGCATTTCGACCTGTTTGATGCTATGGCAAACAGTATAGGTTGTGTTTTGGGGATAATTATTTTTAAATTTGTTCCGATTAAATTTTAAATCAGATGGTAACATTCTTATTAGTCTTTGGAGGGGTTATAGGCCTTATGGTGGGGATGGTGTTTCTGACAAAATTCTTCTTTGACCGGAAATCCGCAGATGAGATTGCCGGAATGTATAAGGGCAGTGCGGATAGCAAGTCAGTTTATATCAAGAAGTATCCTGAATCTGATATTACTCAATATACCGGCATTTTCTATAGAACCGGTTTGGTCTTTGCGCTCGCGCTTGTCATCATCGCTTTTTCATGGACGACTTACGATAAGCAATCTTCTCTGAGCGGAGATTTGCTGCTGCCGGATGACTTTGAAGTCGAGCCGCCATCTACGGAAAGAAAAATTACTCCACCGCCTCCACCGCCTCCACCGGAAATTAAGGTAGTGGAGGATGAAAAGATCATTGAAGAAACTCCGGAGATCTTTGAAGAGGAAATAGACGAGGAAACTGTTGTAGAAACCCCAAAAATGGAAGTTGCAGAAGAAGAAGTTGCCGAGGAAGAAATTTTTACAATAGTTGAAGATATGCCGGTATTTCCTGGTGGCGAAACCGCCTTGCTTAAATATCTTTCCAGCATCCCATATCCGGTAATTGCGAAGGAAAACGATATTGAAGGCTCGGTTTACATTCGGTTTGTTGTTGACAAAAGCGGTAATGTAACAAATGTGGAAGTGGCAAAAGGAGCCGATAAGATACTGAACGAAGCCGCCCTTGCACACGTGAAGAAAATGCCGGCATGGACTCCAGGCAAGCAAAGAGGCAAGCCCGTACGGGTTCAGTATATAGTGCCGATTAAGTTCCGTCTGGATTAAGAGTTTCCCATTGTAATTTTTTCGTCATTGATGACTAAATAGATGCTACCGGTGTGCGGTTATCGTTTTGGTTAAAACGATACATCATGCAAACCGTTCTTATTCTTATCGGGGTGTTGATTGCAGCAATCATACTCTCGGTCAAATTTCTAGAAGTATTTTTTAACCGAAGTCAGACGCTCGCTGTGACTCGGACAAACACACCTTCTGTCTTCGAGAAAAAATATCCGGAATATAATGTTGACATGCATCGTCCGGTGATTTTCAGGATTGCGCTGATTCTTTCATTAGGTTTTGTTATTGCAGCGTTTACCAGCAGGACTTACTATCAGGCGTCTGAACTAACTCCAACTGAAGTGGAGTTTGAAAATAACTTTCAGGTCACTCCGGTGACTACGCGGCTGGAAAATAAAAGAATGCCGGTAGATAAGCCTGCCAAAAAACAACCAACATTGAATCCGGTAATCGAAATTACCGATACGGAGCCTGAGCCAACGGAAGCGGAAGAGCCAAACCAACCGGAAGATGATCCTGATGATTCAAACGCTGATCAATTTTTTTCTGAGCCGGAAGAGGTTGATGATACCACAACGTTTATAGTTGTTCAGGAGGATCCTGTATTTCCCGGTGGAGAAGCCAAACTAAAAGCATTTCTTGCGAGCATTCCTTATCCTCCTGATGCCCGCAGAGTAGGATTGGAAGGTATCGTTTATGTAAGATTTGTCGTTAGTAAAACCGGTAAGGTCATCAGGGTAGAAGTCCTTAAAGGAGCACACAAGTGGCTTGATGAAGCTGCGGTTCAGCACATTGCCAATAAGATGCCTGACTGGATTCCCGGAAAACAAAGAGGCAAGCCCGTAAATGTGGCAATAGCGGTCCCAATAAAATTTACTCTGGAATAGATATACCTACTCGATAGGGATGTTCTTTATCTTTTCCCGGATACTGATGATCAGCGTAGAATTAACCTCTCTTCGCTGGATCCTGCGGCACAAAAATTCTTTGAAAGCTTCTTCAATTTTATAGTGATCCAGACAACAGGAGCATTTTTGAAGTTCTTCGAAGAATTCTTTTTCTTCCGCAGTGGTCAACTCTCCGTCAAGCGCGAGAAAGACTTTTGAGAGGACCTGCACACAATCATGTTGGGCCATAACCAGTTATTTTTCTTCCGTATTGTAACCCATTGACTGGGCGTATTTCTTTAAAGTCACTTTCAGCATTTCTCTCGCCCGGTGAAGCCTTGAACGCACGGTGCCGATAGGTATATCAATGATCTTGGCGATCTCTTCATAAGTGAATCCTTCTATGTCGCATAGTAAAATTACCGTTCTGAAATCAACCGGAAGGGAATTAATAGCACGGGTAATTTCGTCCCCGATCATCCCCTGAAAAACCTCCTGCCTCATATCCAGCGAACCTGCCAGCTTCGCATCATCCAAATCCTGATAGGCTACCACGTCCTCATAATCAACCTTCGCAGGCTGCTTCGATTTCCTGCGATACTCATTTATAAAAGCATTTTTCAGGATTTTAAACAGCCATGCCTTTGCATTCGTTCCCTCTTCATAAGAATTAATGAACCGGTAGGCTTTTAAAAAGGTCTCCTGCACCAGGTCATTCGAGTCTTCCTCGTTGTAGGTGAGATGAAAAGCAAAATTGTACAAAGCATCCACATGCGGAAGAAATTCCCGCTCAAACAACTCATCCTTTTTCTTCTTGATGTCCGTGGCGCCTGTCATAATTGGCAAATATATCAATTAAGCGGCTTGGACAAATCTGGCGCCTCAGCCTTGCTTTAATATTAATTTTACCTATCCCGAAAAGCATGACGAATCTCAGCGCGGTTATCATTACGCTTAATGAAGAAAAGAATATTGAACGCTGCCTGAGATCGCTGAAGCCGGTGGTTGAGGAAATCGTAGTGATGGACTCCGGCAGTACGGACAATACCGTTCAGTTGAGCCAATCACTTGGCGCTAAAGTGATCTCCTGCGCGTGGAAAGGTTATGCCGAAACGAAAAATGAAGGCAACCGGGCTGCATCAAACAATTATATTCTCTGGCTTGATGCCGATGAAGTGATCTCAGAAGAACTTGCGAAAAACATTAATGCTGCCAAAACAAATTTATCCGGAGCTTACACTTTCAACCGCTTGAATAACTACTGCGGGAAATGGATCCGGCACGGAGGCTTCTACCCAGACCGGAAAGTCAGGATATTCAATCGCGCTGAAGCACAATGGAAGGGGGATCACGTACACGAAAAACTCGAGTTGCAAACGGGCATTAAACTTTCTCATTTGGAAGGCGACCTGCTTCATTATTCATACGTATCACCCGCGGAGCATTGGCAGCGGATGAAAAAATATTCATCACTTGGAGCCAAACAGGTTGCCGGGAAAAGTTTTCTTTTCAAATTTTTCAAAATGCTTATAAGCCCGGCTTTTCGTTTTATCAGGAGTTTTTTCTTTCGGGCAGGCTTCCTGGATGGGTTTAAGGGATTTCTTCTCAGCAGCATTACCTCTATTGAGGTCTTCGAAAAATACAGGAAGGCGATGTTTTGAATTTTAGTTTGATCCAGTCATTCCTGCGAAAGCAGGAATCCCAATCAGAATATGCCAATCATAAATCAAAAATCTTAAATTGTGAAGGAGTGGTGTTTAGCCTCCCTTTTGGGCTTATAAACCAATTGGTTTATACGTCAATTTAGATGTGCTAAAACCAATTGGGTTTATACAAACGTTGGCGGCAATTTTTACTAGAGTGCAATTAAAACAACATACCGAACATTATTACCATGGGATAATTAATTAACATGCAAAAGCTTTCCATTTTGCTATGTATGTTTATGCTTGTATCAATAATTATCTGCCGCGCCCAGGGTTCGTGGAGCGATACAATTAATTTTACTCCTTATCCTGATGGAACCGTAATTATAACACAATACCTTAACCAAGGGGTTTTGTTTTCGGGGTATAATGGCTCAACTGCCCCAATAGTTCATGACTATGATCCTCCTCCTCCAAATTATGGAAGAACCTTAAGAAGCGACAACTGGTTTAATCCGTTTCAAATAAGTTTTGTAGATACAACAAATATGCTTTTATATCGTCTGGCAAAGAGAATTGAATTTGATAACGTTGTTGAGTTCAATGGTGAGACAGACTATATGAGTATTGATGTTTATGATAGTTCAGATGTTTTGATTCATCATTATTTAAGCATAAGTCCTGAACGTGTCGTTTTTGATTTTGGAACTCCTTCGGTTGCATATATTACTATTGATGATTCAGCTTCAACATCCTTTGTTGTAGATAATATTCTTGTTGATTTTGGAGACACAATAACCCGGCCATGCCCTTTAATATATTTGGTATATAGCATCACCAATGCATCATACGGATTAAAAGATGGAGCTGTGAAAGTGAATGTTTCTGGAGGTCAGGAACCTTATTCGTATTCACTTGATAGTATAGCTTTTCAAGCAAGTAGTTCCTTTACGGAACTAGACACCGGGACTTATCAGGTTTTTGTTATTGATAGTAACGGATGTTCTGGACAAGGAACATTCACCATTACTTATGATACTACGGTTAGTACGCAACACATTAATAACCTCAATTCCATCAAAGTATTTCCGAACCCCTTTTCTGACCAACTATTTATTGAGTTGGAGAAGGAAACTGACATCAACGTAAAACTTATTGACGTACTTGGGAGAGTGGTTTGCGCTTCTAAACACGAGAACACTTCAACTATTAAACTTAATGTTGCTCAGATACCGCAAGGAGTATATTATCTTGAGATACTAAATAACAAAGGAGAAAAACTGCACACAACATCCGTTCAAATAAAAGCGGGGTGAATCGCAAATTGAATCCGTCAGTTGACGGACCGCGTGAAGCCTCATCGACAGGAAAGTGAAAAATTGCTTGCGGTTTACACGTTGAAATACAAACCGTAAACCAGTTCCGCTAGCCTTTCTTTGGGCGAAAGAAACGTTCACTTATCCCCCAAATCCCGAATACCTTTCAGCAGAATATTAATGTCAGTGTAAACGGAATATTCCTTTGCGTAAAGCAAATTCAGCCTCGAACGGGTAGCGTCATCCACGGTTTCATTTTTTAACGCAGAAACCGGTGACAATACACCCGGTCTTATGTTAGGCAACACATAACTTCCGTTTCCTGAACCCGCAGCATAGCCCACCCAGGATTTTCTTCCCCTCAACACGCTCCACCAGTTTTTTATCAGTCCGCCAAAGTTTTTCACCACGAAAATCTTAATTGGAGATGTCAGCAGCAGCAGCAAACACACAGTTAAATCAAACAGCCTCTTATTTCTCCGGTTCATGGTGGAGGCGATGGCGAGGTTCACGTCAATGGCATAAAGATCTCCCGCGGTGTTCTTTGAATTACTGCCAATGATGCTCGTACTGTTTGCGGGCACGATCTTATAGCTCATCTCCTGACCATTTTCCGTCATGCAGCCTATAATTTTCTTAACAGGTATGTCCTTGCTGCAAAAAATAATTTCATCCGCTTTATAAATCTCACAGATCGTTTGCAACTCATCCAACTTTCCCAAATAATTTCCGTTGCCGTTGGAATTCCCATTTGGTGAAACATAGCCGATGTAGTTGTAGCCGGTATCTACCTGCGTCAGCATTGCAAGCGCCCGCTCGGCTTCCTCCTTACCTCCTGCGATTATCATACGATGGGACTTCCGCTCACGCATCCCGAACTTTTTACCAAGGAGTGTAACCAGGAGCAATCGCAACCCGACCATCGCAACAGTTGCCCAAATCGCCCCGAGAATTATCATCGCGCGGGAAAAGCGCAGCGTCTCCGGCAGAAAAGCGTAAAAAGCCGCTATCACCAAAGTGCCGATCATCAATCCGCGCACCACGCGATAATTTTTCACCGGCTTATCATAACCTCCGCTTAAAAAAACCGCAGCGAGCCAGAAGAAAATGTATCCCGGCACAACATAGAGCATGTACTCACGGGGATAATATTCTATTGCATTTTTTATACTGGTAGCCCAGAAATTTTTTATTGCATACATCCCGGCATAAAGAAATGCAGCATCAGTTACCGGAAGCGACATGCGCTGCAACAACTGCTTCATGAATGAACCTGCAGCCGTCAGGTACACCGCAATACTTACCAAAAACGAATAGCCAAAAACGAGCTGCGATGAAAAATGCTTGCGCTCGAAAATGAGCATGGCATTGTAAAACATCCGCACGTAATTCAGGCTTCCCTTTTTAGTGCTTTCTCCTTTGTAATGGATGATTCTCGCTTCAGAGAAGTAGTAATTCTTATAGCCGGCTTTTTTGATACGGTAGGAAAGGTCAATATCTTCTCCATACATAAAGAATGTTTCATCCAGCAAGCCAATCTCATCCAGCACTTTTTTTCGTATTAACATGAACGCGCCTGAAAGTACTTCCACTTCATGCGTTTCATTCTCGTCCAAAAAACCAAGGTGATATCTGCCAAAAGTTTTTGATTTCGGAAAAAGTGCCGACAGCCCGCTCATCTTGAAGAATGCCACCTTGGGGGTAGGAAGGGCACGTTTGGATTCAGGAAGAAAGCATCCTCTTCCGTCAATCATTTTCACCCCAAGCGCACCGGCTTCAGGATGTGAATCCATGAACTGAATCGTTTTGTCAAGCGTGTCTTCCTGCAGCAGCGTGTCGGGGTTCAGCAGCAGGAGGTATTCTCCTGTTGCAATTTTGATTGCCTGGTTGTTGGCGGTCGCAAAACCTTTGTTATCCCGATTTGCAATAAGCTGAACATCGGGGAACCGTCTTCTCACCATCTCCACCGAGCCGTCTGTTGAAGCATTATCCACCACAATGGTTTCAACATCCAGATTCTTTGCAGCATTTTTTACAGAAGCAAGAGCCTGCTCAAGGAAATATTTTACGTTATAGCTTACAATGACTACCGTGAGCTTCATAGGTTATCGGAGTCTCAAAGGTAATACGATGAGTGCTTTGAATTATTGGATAATGTACTGTCAGCCCTTTACCAAAAAACTCTCATAAGGCAGGCGGTTCACCAGAGCGCGGGCAAGTGTAAGCTCATCGGTATATTCCAATTCTCCGCCTACAGAAATACCCCTCGAAATAGCGGTCACTTTGATGTTGAATGGGCTGAGTTTTCGGGAGATGTAGAAAATGGTTGTATCCCCTTCCATCGTAGGGCTGAGCGCCATGATAACTTCCCGAACCTCCTGCATTTTTACGCGCTCGAGCAATGATTCTATTTGCAACTCATCAGGTCCGATGCCGTCCATCGGTGAAATGATCCCACCGAGCACGTGATAGACGCCATTGAAGTGATTGGTATTCTCCACGGCCATCACATCGCGCAGATTTTCCACGATGCAGATGACTCCCTGGTCGCGTTTCGGACTCGCGCAAATATTACACAGGTCTGTATCGGAAACATTGTGGCATTGGCGGCAAAATTTTATCTCGCTGCGCATGCGCATCACGGCTTCACCAAACTGCTTTGATTGTTCGGGTGACTGCCGCAATAAGTGCAGCACCAACCTTAATGCAGTCTTCTTTCCTATTCCCGGAAGGCGGGAAAATTCATTAACTGCGTCTTCGATAAGCCTTGATGGAAAGTTCATTGATTGAAAATCGCTGAATTAGCGAATTTACGGTTTCACAAAGTACTTTTCCCTCTCCCATAGGAGAGGGACAGAATCCGCTTTTGGCGGATCAGGTGAGGCGGCTACGGCTGCACGGAGCTCTTCACCTTCAACCCATCAGGCTGCCGCGTAACCACGAATTCCGTACGCCTGTTAAGTTGGTGCTCTTCCTCGGTGCATTGAACGCCATTCACGCATTGATTCACCGGAAGGGATTCTCCGAAACCTTTGGCAGTGATGCGCCCGGACTCAACACCGTGAGTAGTAACATATTGTACTGCAGATTCAGCACGTTTTTGAGAAAGCCATTTATTGTAAGTATCTGATCCGCGACTATCGGTGTGCGATCGTAATTCTACCTCCAGGCCCGGATAGCGCTGCATGAACTCAACGAACTTATCGAGTTCCAGAGCTGCATCAGGGCGGATGTTGTATTTGTCGAAATCGTAGTAGATATTTTCCAGCTTGATCACTTCTCCAACAGCCAGCTTCTGCATTTCCAAAACAATTTCTATGGTATCCTTCAATACTTCCTGCGTAGAAACCTTCACAGGATTTACCAAGAACCATCCGTATTTTTCAGAAACTACTTCATAATCTTTTTGAAGCGCAAGATTGAAATTGAATTTGCCCTGCTTGTCGGAGGGGACGATGTCAACCTGGCCAACCGGAACTTCAATCAACCTCACGAGCGCATCAGGGATGATTTCTCTGGTTTTCTTGTCAACTACTTTTCCGACCAGGATGATTTGCTGTTTCTTGCTGAATAAATAAATATCGTCCATCCCAGAACCGCCTTGTCTGTTGGAAGTAAATAACCCGCTCTCTAATTTCTCATTGAAGATCAATCCAAAGTCATCCATTCGATTATTGATGGGATAGCCCAGGTTGGTCACATTACCCCATGTTCCATCCTTTTTTGCAGCAGAGTATAGATCAAGTCCGCCAAAGCCCTCATAAGAGTCGGAGGCAAAGTAGAGCGTTCCGTTTTTGTGCATGAACGGAAACACTTCATCGCCTTTTGTATTGATGCCGGGACCGAGGTTGATGGGTTTTGAAAATTCATTCCCCATGATCTCGACCATATACAAATCCTGCCCGCCAACCGCATACTCATCGGGCATGTCAGATGCGAAATAGAGGAATTTGCCGTCAGCGGAAAGTGTCGGATGCCCAACGGAATATTCATCGCTGTTAAAAGGGAGATCCAAAATTTCCTGCCATTTACCCTCAACCAATTGAGCTTTAAAAACCTTAAGCTTCATGATCCCCTCATCGCTTTTTTTCTTGCGCTTGATGTAATTGTTGCGCGTGAAATACATCGTAGTGTAGGAAGTATCAAATGTTACAGGGCCTTCGTGATAGGCTTTATTCACATTCCCCGGTAGTGGTGTCGGTGAAAGAAATCCTGTATCAGTGCTGACTGAAATGTACAAATCAAGGAAGGGTGTGTTTGACCACACATCTGTTTTTCCGGTGCCGCGCGCTGACGGAAAAATGATAGCGCTGTCCTTCATGTAATAGGCAGGGCTGAACTCCGACACGCCTGTATTGTAGCTGTATTCCCTTACCTTAATATCCAGCGAATCTTTCAGCCAGCCTGGTATCAGGTCAATCCCATCGGCAAGTCTTTTCCCGCGCGGATCATCGGGAACAAGCTGCGCATAATCAAGATAGT
>CAYOYI010000026.1:0-17978 GCA_964408105.1 uncultured Chitinophagaceae bacterium
CTCGGAGACTGGCTGGGAGAAGGTGAACGTGTGTTTCTTCGAGAGGTTGCGCAGCTCGCGGAAGGCGTAGTTGTCGCGCAGTTCACCGAGCGGAGCGAAACCACCTTCATTGATGCTCTTGCTGCCATCGGGGATGATGAGGTCATTACTCACTTCGTAAATCGCACCGAGTCCACGACACGTGGGACAGGCACCGTAGGGTGAGTTGAAGGAGAAGGTGTTGGGGTTTGGGTCTTCGTATGCGATGCCACTCTCAAGACACATCAGCTTTTTGCTGAAGTGAAAAATTTCCTGCGTGTCGAAATCCATTACCATGCAGAGATCGTTGCCGAGCTTGAGAGCGCTCATCAATGACTCGCGGATGCGGTCTTCAAATTTCTCCTCGACAGAGAGGCGGTCAATCACCACCTCGATGTCGTGGATCTTATAGCGGTCAACCTGCATCTTGTCTTTCACATCCATGATCTCGCCATCCACGCGCACTTTCAAATAGCCTTGCAGGCGAATCTTTTCGAACAGCTCGCGGTAGTGTCCTTTTCTTCCGCGCACGAGCGGAGCAAGCAGGAAAATCTTTTTGCCCTTGAACTTGTCGAAGAGATGCTTCAGTATCTGCTGGTCTGTGAAGCGCACCATCTTCTTCCCGGTGACATAGGAGTATGCTTCCCCTATACGCGCATACAGCAAGCGGATGAAGTCATAAACCTCAGTGACTGTTCCCACTGTTGAGCGGGGATTCTTGCTGGTGGTTTTCTGCTCGATGCTAATGACAGGACTGAGCCCGGTGATCTTGTCAACGTCAGGTCGTTCGAGCGAGCCGAGGAACTGCCGTGCGTAAGACGAGAAACTTTCGATGTAGCGCCGCTGCCCCTCGGCATAGATGGTGTCGAACGCGAGAGAAGATTTGCCGCTGCCGCTGATTCCCGTAATCACCACGAACCTGTTGCGTGGCAGGCTGACGTCAATATTCTTGAGGTTGTGCACCCTCGCCCCGAACACCTGCAGCTGCTCGATCTCTACATCACTGATGGCGGGAAGTTCCTTGAGGTCTTTCATTTTTGGGAAGCCTTCGAAGTTAGGATTTATGGAAAAAGGAGACAGGGGTGGGCTGAAAATGAGATTCCGTTCATCCGGCCAAAATGAAGTTGATAAAAGTCGTCCTAAATGTTGACTTTAATCATGGTCGTTAGGAGGAGATGGATATAGCTTAGTCATGTTCTTTATTTATTAACCAAAATTTTAAAGGAGGCCAAACAATGACACTTCTCACCAAGCGTTTTTCCTCCCTGCTACCATCCTTCACCGATGAACCATTTTTCAACGACTGGAGCGGAGACCGTTTCTGGTTCTTAAAAGTACCCCCGGTAAACATTATTGAAAAAGACAACGAGTACTGGATCGAGATGGCCGTTCCCGGAATGAATAAGGACGATTTCCACGTAACGTGCGAAAACGGATTGCTCACCATTATGGCAGAAAAAGAAGCCAGAAAGGAAGAAAAAGACAAGGACTATACCCGCAGAGAGTATGACTACAATTCCTTCTCAAGAAGCTTTTCACTGCCTGAATATGTGAAAGCAGACCAGGTAAAAGCCCGTTATGAAAACGGAATGCTCCGGATGAGCCTTCCAATCAAAGCTGAAACTAAAGCTCACCGGAAAGAAATCAAGATATCATAACGATATCCTGACCACTAATTGTAGGTTTCGGTCAGAGAGCCGGAAACGGGAAAAAGCGGAGAATTTATTCTCCGCTTTTGTTTTATGTGTGGATGACACTAAGTCATGGATAGCTAAGTTTGCAAACCATGACGGAAAGAATTGAAACCGAACTAACCAAAATGCTGAACATCCGGTACCCCATCATCATGGCTCCGATGTTTTTGGTATCCAACGCGAAGATGACCATTGAAGGGATAAAGGCCGGAATAACCGGTGCCATACCTGCATTGAATTATCGAACGGATGCTGACTTCAGAAAAGCGCTGGAAGAAATCCGTAAGGAATGTGACGGACCTGTTGGGATCAATCTTATCGTCAACAAATCGAATATTAAACTCAAGGAACAACTTCAAACTTGTCTTGATCATAAAGTGGATTATATCATCACTTCGCTTGGAAGCCCGCAGAAAGTGATTGAGGCCTGTAAGCCGAAAGGAATAAAAGTATTTGCAGACGTGATTGATGAAAGGTTTGCATTGAAAGTAGAAGCCATGGGAGCAGATGCAATCATCGCAGTGAATGCAGATGCGGGCGGACATGCAGGGCCTACTCCGGCTGCGGTGCTTGTTCCACAATTAGTAAAGGCATGTAAGATTCCCGTGATTTCGGCAGGAGGAGTTGGGCGTGGAGATCAACTGATTGAAAAACTGGAATGGGGTGCCTGCGGAGTTTCTATTGGCAGTCCGTTCATTGCATCTGATGAAGCCGATGTGTCACATGATTATAAGCAAGCCATCATTGATTATGGTGCTAAGGATATTGTAATGACCACCAAAATTTCAGGAACGCCTTGTACGGTAATTAATACTCCCTATGTGCAGAAGATCGGCACCAAACAGAACTGGCTGGAAGCAATGCTCAACAGCAACAAGAAGCTGAAAAAATATACGAAGATGCTCACCTATTATAAAGGAATGAAGGCACTGGAGAATGCCGCTTTCGGTGCGACATACAAAACGGTTTGGTGTGCAGGCCCTTCCATTGAATACGTTTACGCCATTCGCCCGGTAAAAGAGATCGTTGAAACGCTCATTAAGGAATATGCCGCTGCAAAAGAGAAGCAGCTCAGCGTACTGAACTAAGAGAAGCAAGCCGCAGAATTTCTGTGGATAATTAAACGAAGATATTCCACCCAACCTCTCTCTCAAATCCGCTACTTTTGAAAGTAAATAATTCGGCAGTTTATCTGTCGAATTTTTCTTTTAGGAAGTGACATGAATTATTTAGCAGAATTAAACCCCTCACAACTCGAAGCTGCCCAGCATATAGACGGACCAGCTATGATCATCGCAGGGCCGGGCTCCGGTAAGACGAGGGTGTTGACCTTTCGAATTGCTTATTTGATGGAGCAAGGTGTCGATCCGTTCAACATCCTGGCGCTGACGTTTACCAATAAAGCTGCCCGCGAGATGCGTCACCGCATCGAAAAAGTTGTGGGAACTGAGGCTCGCAACCTCTGGATGGGAACCTTTCACAGTGTATTTGCACGTATACTTCGTATCGAAGCCGACCTGCTGGGCTATCCCTCCAATTTCACCATTTATGACACACAGGATTCCCGCAACCTGCTGAAGAACATCATCAATGAGCAGGGGCTGAATGATAAGATCTACAAGCCGAACTTCGTTCACTACCGGATTTCATCAGCAAAGAACTCTCTTATCTCACCTGCTCAATATTTACAGGATGGAGGCTTGCTTGCCTCAGATGAATCAAGCGGCATCCCAAAGACCGGGCAGATCTACGCATTATATAATAAGCGCTGCTTCCAGGCGGGCGCGATGGATTTCGATGATCTGCTTTTCAATACCCATGCATTACTATCCAAGTATCCGGATGTGCTATATAAGTACCAGCAGAAGTTCCGGTATATTTTGATTGACGAGTACCAGGACACGAACTATGCCCAATACCTCATCACCAAAATGATGGCCGATATGTTCCAGAATATCTGCGTAGTGGGTGATGATGCGCAGAGCATCTATTCTTTCCGTGGCGCAAACATTCAGAACATCCTGAATTTCGAGAAAGACTACCCTGAGCTTAAGACTTTCAAGCTGGAGCAGAACTATCGCAGCACGAGACACATCGTTGACATAGCAAACACTGTTATCGGTCGGAACAAAATGCAATTAGCAAAGAAAATATGGACAGAAAACGGTGAGGGTGAGAAAATAAAAGTTATTCGTGCGCTGAGTGATAATGATGAGGGAAGGACCGTAGCAGATTCCATCCAAGAAACGCGGATGCGATATCATTTCAAGAACAATGATTTTGCCATCCTTTATCGCACCAATGCCCAATCACGCGCATTTGAAGAAGCGCTCAGAAGGCTGAACATTCCCTATAAAATTTATGGCGGGCTTTCTTTCTACCAGCGTAAGGAAATAAAGGACCTGCTGGCGTATTTAAAACTGACGGTCAATCATAATGATGAAGAAGCGTTACGCAGGGTGATCAACTATCCTTTGCGAGGAATCGGAAAGACCACAATGGAAAAAGCAACGGTGATTGCAAATGATCAGGGCATTTCACTATGGCAAGTACTCGAAAACAGCGAGGATTTCAATTTCGGGGCTGCAACACAAAAAGTGCAGGAGTTCATCATTATGATACGCAGCTTCGCTACAATGCTGGATAAGAAAAATGCGTATGACCTTGCGTTGCATATTGCGCGGACAACCGGAGTGATGAAAGAGCTTTATAACGACCAGACTCCCGAAGGGGTGAGCCGCTATGAGAACTTACAGGAGTTGCTTAACTCTATAAAAGAGTTTACCGACCAGGATGAAGTGACAGAAGGAAGCCAAGTAGAATCCGACAAAAGTCTCGGTTCATATTTGCAGCAGGTCGTGTTGCTCACCGATCAGGATGAAGAAAAGGGTGCCACGGATACTGTGAAGCTAATGACCATTCATGCTGCAAAAGGATTGGAGTTTGAATGTGTGTATGTCGGAGGTCTTGAGGAGAATTTATTCCCGAATGCCATGTCGCTGGACACGCGTGAAGAGTTAGAAGAGGAGCGCAGGCTTTTTTATGTTGCAGTTACACGGGCCAAATCCAAACTCACCCTCACTCATGCTAAAACAAGGTATCGCTTTGGCAACCTCATCTATTGTGAACCGAGTCGCTTCATTGACGAGTTGCCGGCACAGAATGTCGAGCATATCGGCAGCAAATGGGAGGATAATCCTGCTACTGATTTTGATTTTGAACGCAGGCCAAGAAAGAATTTCGGGAAACCGAAGACACCTCTCAGCGAAACACGCCCATTGAATTTCACAAAGGTGGAATATACACCCTCGGAAAATTTCAAGCCTGATGATCCGAGATTATTGCAGGGTGGCATGGAAGTGGAGCATCAGAAATTCGGCATCGGCAAAGTATTATCAGTCGAAGGAAAGGACGACAGCCGCATCGCGACAATGTTCTTTCCGAACATTGGCCAAAAGCGGATCATGCTGAAGTTTGCGAAGGTGATGATATTGAAGAAAGAACAGGTGGATTGATGACATCAGAATATTTGGCGAATAAACAAAGGGTTTGTAGTTTGTGGTCGTGGTTGATAAGAAAACAACAAACCACTAACTACCAACTACAAACTAAACAATGCCCTCGTCAGCCGAAGAGAATTACCTGAAAGCGATTTTCAAGCTTTCGGAAAAAAATCACGAAAACATTTCCACCAACAGCATTGCAAAGGAGATGAATACTGCTCCTGCTTCGGTAAGCGACATGCTTCGCAAGCTGTCCGATAAAAAACTGATTGACTACAAAAAGTATAAAGGTGTTCAACTTACAAAGCGCGGACGCGAAGAAGCAGTGAAACTAATCCGAAGCCATCGCTTGTGGGAAGTTTTTCTATTAGATAAACTCGGCTTTTCGTGGGACCAGGTACATGAGATCGCAGAAGAGATGGAGCATGTGAAATCACCGATGCTGATCGAGCGGCTTGAAAAATTTCTGGGTTATCCCAAGTATGATCCGCATGGCGACCCTATACCAGATGCCCAGGGGAAAATAAATTATCATAAGGAGGTAAGCCTTACGGAATTAAAACCCGGGGATAAAGGAAAAGTTGTGGGAGTAATAGAACAGTCAACCTCCTTCCTTCAATACCTGGATAAGATCAAACTCTCCATCGGCTCCATGGTGCAGGTAATTGAGCTGAATGAATATGACAACTCTCGACTGATAAAGATCAAAAATGAGGAAGTTTTTGTTTCGGAGAAGATCTGTAAGAATCTGATGGTGGAGAAAGTGTAGTTGTAAAAAGCATTCCGATTTTAATGGCACTGTTGTCTCTCACTAAAGCAAGTCTTAAAGTTCCCGACTTCCTTTTAAAAACCGCAGTTATCGCTGTGGTTGGTGTGGGAATTTTTGTCAGGATAAAAGCCTACCTGGCTTCGGGTTCACTGATGCTGGATGAAGCGAACCTTGCGCGAAACCTTGCCGAACTTGATTTTGCCGGGTTGTGGCAGCATTTAAAGTACGAACAGTACGCTCCACCGATCTTTATGACTCTTTCAAAAGCTATATGCCTGACAGCAGGTTATTCCGAACTATCGCTGCGGTTTATTCCCTTGCTCTCAGGGATAACTTTTACCTCATCTATAAATTATCCGGGCATTACTTAGATCTTGCAGGCTGGGGCAAGATTTTATTGATATTGATCCTGTGCCTTTATGCTGTCTCTCTAAATCCGATAATCTATTCCAACCAATTCAAGCAGTACAGCAGTGATCTTTTGGTCGCTCTACTGCTGGTTTTGTGTTGTCTTAAAATGAGGCTGCCGAAAGTGATGACCTTGCAGGGCAGCGTGATGTGGATGCTTGCCGGAACACTCGCTGTCTGGTCATCTATGCCAGCCGTATTCATTCTGGCAGCAATTGGGTTGTATTATTTTATTAGTGCAACAGAACAAAAGAAAACCGCTCAGTTCATTAAATATTTTTCCCTGCCCGCAGTTGTTTGGTCTGCGAATTTTCTGATCTATTTCTTTTTCATTCTGAAGTCAGATGCTGAGTCTGATTACCTGCAGAATTATCATGCCCGGTATTTGATTCAGCACGAAATATGGAAGCCGGAGTCATGGAAAGCCCTCTGGGGAATAATCAGTGACAACATCAACCATTATATCGGGAATACCATCTTAGCTTATACCTGGGCCCTTTTGTTTTTTGTATGGGGAATACTTTCCTTTATTAAGGAACGAAGAAGAGAAGGACTGCTGCTCCTGCTTCCAATAGTTTTAACCGGTATAGCTTCAGCAATGAGGTACTATTCACTAATCCCAAGACTTAATTTATTCCTGCTTATTTTTTTCTTCCTGATAATAATGCTTGGGATACGCGCAGCCTGGCAAACAAAATGGAAAACGCTTCGAATCATTACTATTGTTTCATCGCTGATAGCTGTGGGTAACTTGAATTGGAAACATTTACTTCCACGCGTAAATCCGGTAATTGAAGAAACCCGTGAAGTCATGGATGTAATAGCGAATGAAATAAAAGAGGGAGACACCATTTTTGCAAATCATGAAGGCGCTCCCGTAGTAAAATTTTATGTTCAACATTACGACCAGAAGCAGCGATTCCATTCACTTAAGAATTTCAGACACATCAACTGGGACGAAAACCTGGTTTCGGAAGCTCATCATTATCTTAATAATAATCCGGGAAAGCGACTATGGATTTTATGGGGCCACACCCCGGATGAAATCATTGATGAAGAAGCACGCCTTGTACAGACCGGTTATATAGTAATGTATGATTCCGACAAATGGCGCGCCCGCGCTATTTGCGTGGTTAAGCCAAAAATAATATCCGGGTTATCTCCAGGTAAGTAACCCCTTTTGATTGCCCTGAAAATGCGCATGGTCATTAAAAGTTGTCAACTGCAATCCCCTCGATGAATTTCTGAATTGAGTGATAGAAGCATTTGCGAGATTCAACTGCATCTCCAAGGTCTTTTCTGGTGAAAGACCAAGTATTTTTCCGATAGCGATACAAACTGGTCCCCCTGAAGTAAAAACCAGCGCTTTTTGTTTTTTATCAAGCTGTTGGCGCAGTCGTTGCATTGCATCATCCACCCTTTCGCAAAATGAAATCCAGCTTTCATTGTAGTCATTATGTTTTCCTTCTGTCCATCGGGAAAAAGCCGCAACCAATGTATCCATGATCTTTTGCTTGGGATTTTCAGCGGCACTGACATCTTTGACAATTTCCAAAACATCCGAATAGCGCGGCTCGAATTTGGCGATGATATCCATGTGATCGAATTCATTCCATGCCGTATCAGTTTGAAACTCGGATTGAAGATTCATTGCTTGCATGCAATTAACAGCGGTTTGCCTGTGCCTTTGCATCGAGCCGGAAACAATTTTGTCGAAGGTAATGCCACGCTTCAGCAACTCCGCTCCGAGCACTTTTGATTGTTCAATTCCTGTTTCGGAAAGTTCATCATAGTTTGACATACCCAAAGAAGCCTGCCCGTGACGGATGAGATAAATACTTGCCATCAGCGTGCAGATTTAATGAGCTTGCGACAGCGCCAATTGAGATAGTGTACCATGATCCAGAAGTTTTTGAATGCCGGGTTGCGTGTCTGCTTGTGATAATAGCGGTAATAGATCTGCTGTGCGATCACTGCAAGGCGGAACAGTCCGTACACCTGGTAGAAAGTGAAGTCACCGGGGTTGAAACCCATTTTGCCGCAATAGTATCCGATCACTTCAGCGCGCGTGAGCATGCCGGGGAGATGCGTAGGCTGCCTGCGCAGTTTCTTGTTGAGGAAGTCATCATCCGCCTGAACCCAGTAGGCGAGCGAGTTGCCGAGGTCCATCAAGGGGTCGCCAATAGTAGCCATCTCCCAGTCGAGCACACCAATTATCTTCATCGGATCATTTGGGTCGAGGATCACATTGTCGAAACGAAAGTCGTTATGGATGAGGCATTGCCTTTCTTTCGCAGGCATGTTATTTTTCAGCCATTCCATCACGAATGTACAGCGCGGCACATTCCATGTCCGGGCTTTAACGTAGCGCTTTGACCAGCCTTCGATCTGGCGCTGCACATAACCTTCGCCCTTTCCGATCTTGTTCAACCCGGTTTTCTCAATATCAATGCTGTGAAGTTTTATCAGTGCGTCAATCACGTTAATACAGAGTTGGCGCGTTTGCTCTTTTGTTAATTCCAGTCCCCTTGGAAGATTCGCGCGCGGGATGATGCCCCTGACGTGCTGCATGATATAGAAATCGCAACCCATCACATCCGCATCATTGCAGAAAGCAATCATCTCCGGCACAGGATAATGTGCCATTAACGCTTTCTGAATATTATATTCGCGCGCCATGTCGTGCGCTGATGCCGCTTTCGTTCCTTTTGGCGGACAACGTAATACCAGATCGTGCGAAGGATATTTTAGCCGGTAAGTCCAGTTGGATGCCCCACCGGTGTATTGCGTCACTTCTGGCGTGCCGGAGAGCCCGGTGATTTGTTGCTTCAGCCACGCATTTACTTTTTCGATGGGCAGTTCTTCGCCTGAGCGAACGGGTTTTGATTTGTCGAGGAAATCGATGGACATATTTGTGCTGTTGAAAAATTATTTTTTCAACCCGGCTTCTTTCATAATACCGTGCAATGTACCTTTGGGATATCAGAGCTATGAATTGGAACGACTATGATTTTCGCTCTCGGTTTTTTGTAAATGGCATGACTTCCTGATAGCCGCACAAAAACATAACCTTTCTTCTCCAACTGACGAATCAGTTCACGCAGCTTCACGATCTATCTTTAGCGCCTTAAGAGCAATCTGTTCCTCCATTACGGTTTCGAGATACAGCCTTACAGCATCTTTAAGGTTCTCCATCGCTTCCTTCACCGTTTTTCCATGGGTATGGCATCCGGGTAAGTCAGGGCACCAGGTATGATACTCCTTTCCATCCTTTTCAATTTCAAAACGAAGGTTTTTCATTTATTATAAATGTTTCAGCTAAGTTAGGACTTTCCGCTTGCGATTAGACTTTAGAATATTTCGCCAGCTCAATCCTCGCGATCAAACCGCGATGCACGGCATCCGGGCCATCGGCAATGCGCAGCACACGTGCATTTGCAAACATGGCAGTGAGCGGGAAATCGTTGGAAAGGCCTGCGCCTCCGTGCATCTGAATTGCTTCATCCACCACATCCTGCAACACATTCGGAGCAACAACCTTGATGGCCGATATCTCCGTCATCGCGCTGAACACGCCTTCGGTATCAATCTTCCACGCAGCATACATCGTGAGCAGGCGCGCCTGGTCAATTGCGATTCGAAAGTTGGCGATGCGCTCGCGGTTGCCACCCAAATTGATGATGGGTTTTCCGAAAGCCACGCGCGACAACCCGCGTTCAATCATTAATCGCATTGCTTCTTCAGCCGCACCGATACATCTCATGCAATGATGAATGCGACCGGGACCGAGCCTTCCTTGTGCAATTTCGAAACCGCGTCCTGGGCCGGCAATCATGTTGGACAATGGAACGCGAACATCGGTGAATGAAACTTCTCCATGTCCGAATGGGTCATCGTATTCATTGAATACGGGCAGCATCCTTTCGATCTTCACACCGGGAGTATCAACCGGCACAATCACCATGCTATGCTGACCATGACGGGGAGCATTATTGTCAGTCAATCCCATGAAGATTATGAACTTGCAGCGAGGATTACCGATGCCTGTTGACCACCACTTCCGGCCGTTAATGACAATCTCATTCCCTTTCACCACGGCAGTTGCCTGCATGTTGGTTGCGTCAGACGAAGCGACATCCGGCTCAGTCATGCAGAATGCGGAACGGATTTCCCCGTTCAGTAAGGGCTTCAGCCATTGTTGCTTTTGTTCTTCGGAACCATAGTGATACAGCACTTCCATGTTGCCCGTGTCAGGCGCATTGCAGTTGAACACTTCCGGGGCAATGAAGCTTCTTCCCATTTCTTCCGCCAACGGAGCATATTCCGTTACTTTTAATCCAGCTCCCAACTTGGTGTCAGGCAGGAATAAATTCCAAAGGCCTTCCTTTTTAGCCTGTGCTTTTAAATCTTCAATCAGAGGTGATACTTCATACTTTGTCCAATCACCACCGTGCTTTTTTGAATGGCTACTTTTGAAATAGTCGAACTCAGCCGGGCGGATATTTTTGTTAATGAAATCTTTAACCTTAGTGATATAGCCGGTTGCTTTCTCGCTGTGCTGGAAATTCATTTGATTGGTTTGTCGCTAAGATAATAAAGCAAAACGGCTAATTCTCAGCCATCAATTCTGCGATCACCCTTTTCATTTCATCGAACTCGGCACGGTCGAAGAGGCGGGTGAGGAAAACAATCTTGCCCTTGCGGTCGATGATGACATTGCGCGTGACACCGGCTTTTTCATGCGCAAACAGTTTAAAAACCTCCGCGCCCGGATCAAGTGCCAGCGGATAGGTGATACCAGTTGCCTCTGCGAATGACAGCGCCTTCTCAAGAGGTTCATCGCGATCAACTCCATACAAGACCAATCCCTTGTCTTTGTAAACCTGCCAGATCTCGCTTTCGATAAATGGCATCTCCTTCCTGCACACCCCGCACCAACTCGCGGTAAATTGCAGCATGATGACTTTCCCTTTCAGCCTTTTTGATTTTACTTTCGTGCCATCCGTGAGCTCGAATTCAAAGGCAGGAGCCTGATCGCCTACTTTGACGATGTAGCCACGGTCATCAGCTTCCTGTGCCGAGAGGTACAGTAGAAAAGCGGAAATAAAAAAAGTGGTCAGCAGATTTTTCAACGCAGTTTTTATGTGACCAGCAAAATTAGGAGTCGAAGCGGATTATATTATTTTGAATTGATCGTAACGTATCCAGAATTGATCCACACCTGATCCAGATCGTAAATGTAAACCTTGTATTCTCCCGGTTCGATGAATTTCAGCCTGAAGTAAGTATTGTTACTGTCGCGTTCGAGTTGCACGCGCCTCGATTCAACGAACTCGGAGTATTCGCCAAACGGAGTGAGTTTTTTGTAGAGATCAATGTTGAGCTTGTCGGTGTTCATGGCTTTGTCATGGAGGATAAGGAAGGTGACGGGAGTCGTGTTTTCCGCAATGCTGAAAACCGCAGAGGGATTAACCGGCTTGCCTTCCTTTACCGTTTGACAGGCAATGATCTTCGTGCTGGCATAAATAAATCGCGGATCTTGTTTGAATTTCTTCTTACCAAGAATGCGGGTTTTGCGATCAATTATCGTAAGGTATTCAGTTGCAACAATATTTGTTCTATCATGTACGGTCACTTTAAAATCTCCTCCTTTGAAAAATTTGTGATAAACCGCGGCCCAGTGCTTTCCAAGCTCGGGAACAATGCGATGGCGACTTACTTCTATAAATGCTCCATTCATTTCTTCACTTACCACGAGGTCGTACCGGTTTTTCTCAACCTCACCTGGCTGCTTATATAGAATGTAAAGGTAACCACCGTCTTCGTTGATGTTCCAACTGTTAGAAACTCGCAAGGGCTCGCCCCGTACCGTGTAGCCGAGGCAAAAATGAATTTCCTGTGCGGGTGAAAAAGTTGTTGAGATCGCAATCAGCAAAGAGGTGATGAATGTTTTCATGAGGGTGCATTTTGAGTTTATTCAAATTGCTTTTTTCATCTCTGTGGTAATGGTCGCATCTTTTATGAAAAAAATCGCCCTGTCAATAACATCCGTGTCCCTCAGTATCTTGACGTGCCCTAATCCTTGCGTGATAAGCAGTTGCCCCTGTTTTAAAACTTTGGTCAGCTCTTTCGCATCACGAACTGAAACTTCATTATCATTTTCATCATGAATCACCATCACTGGAATATTGGCATCCTTTCCGGTTTCCTGTGCACCGTATGATTCAAATGATTTCCCATAAGTTTTGCGGATATGTTTGGTTATGTACTCCCCCATCTTATCCGAACTATTGATGATGAAAGTAAAATTCCTGATTATGTCTGCCGGAATGCTCGGTGTTCCAATCACTACTGCGCTTTCTAGCTTTAACCCGTTTTGTAAAGCGTGTAACGTAGCAGCTCCGCCAAGCGAATGCCCGACAACGGTCTGAATATCTTCATACCGGGCTGCAAGCGTCTTAAGCGATTCACTGAAGAGAACAAGGTCTGCATATTTGCCTGGGGATGCATTATGTCCGGGAGCGTCAAATGATACCACTTTGAATCCAACTGCCACCAATGGTCCTACAAATTCAGCAAACTGCGTTGCCCTACCCGACCAGCCATGCAGCAAAATCACAACCGGTCCTTCACCCCATTCATAACCCTGCAGCAATAGATTCCTGAATTGGAATTTGAATAATCGGGCTCGATCAGCTATTTCCTTTTCTCTTTGCGGAATTTCGTACCGCAACGGGGTAAAAAATAATTTTTTCGCTATCGCACCTGCGAGCGAGGATGAAATCCATTCTATGCGTGGAAACCATTTCCTGAGCGTCCTTATTGATTTTGGGTAATTGTTAAGATTCTTTTCCATAATTTAATTAAAGACCATTCGGTCTGTATTTGGTTAAAAAAATTTTATCGTTTCTTCATGGTATTATCAATATAGTCGTGCAAGTTCTTGGCCGCACTGGTCATATATTGTCCGTCTGCATAAGTGTGCGACATCAGCAATGCTCCGTTCAGAGTTGACATAATAAAGGTTGAAGCCTCGTTGCTGTCAATCCTCGGATTCAGTTCGCCATTCCTAATGCCTTCGTCTATTTTGATTGTCAGGTAATTCTTGAACGTACCAAAAGCATCCAGAGCTTTTGCCCTCAAGGCAGAGTGTTTGTTTGTGGCATCTATCGCAGTATTCATCATTGGGCAACCGCCATTCACAACAGGCTTGCGATAGAAACTCTCATACACCCCAATGAAAGCATGTATTTTCTCCAAACTTGAGACAGCTCCCTGTGTTTTCTCGCGGTATCGTTTAATGATCTTGCGGAAGGAATAGTCAAAAGCAGCCAGCGCAATTTCGTCTTTGTTTTGAAAGTGATTGTAGATACCACCCTTCTTTAGTCCGGTGGCTTCCATGATGTCACTCAGCGAGCAGCCGTCATAACCGAGGCGATTAAACAGCTCAGCAGATTTGCTCACTATAAGTTCTCTTGTCAGATCTCCCTTTGACATTTAAGACCAATTGGTCTTAAAAATAAACAGGTTTTTTAAGACGGGCAAATTTTTCTTCGGAAGGATCCATTTTAAAGGAAAGTAAGCCATTTAATCTTAGGATCACAATTTGTAATCCCAGCCGCAAAAGAGGTGGCAGAAACTCAGCCAAAGTCAAATATTAATACTGGCCTTACTGAAACTTTGGTGCAACTATTTTGCAACGATCAGTTTTTTATGTGATCGGTTTTCCTTAGTGAGTACCTCGCATAAGTAAATCCCAGTTACAAGTGCGCCTACTTCCAGCAGTAATTCATCCTTATTTGCCGCTATCTCTGTTTCTATAACCACGTTCCCAAGAAAGTCGTAAACCAGAACATGGGTCACCGTAGAACGAGTTTCCATGATTTTTATCTTTACAGTATTTGAAGCCGGGTTGGGGAACAGCGTAAAAATTTGCCGGGTGTGAGCTATTCCAGGAATGCCAATGCTCCCATCCACTACCCGATACAGTTCGTTGCCATTGCCATCATAGTTGGCAGCGAAATAAATCGCGCCATTGCTGATGACCATACCGTTATTCATGTCCAGCGGAGAATTCCCCGTTGCTCCGGCAGGCTCAATTTTTCTTGTGCCGGTTTCACTGCCATCTGTAAGCCAAAGCTCCGCTCCGTTACTGCCGTCTTCCGCCATGAAAAACAGATTGCCGGCATATTCAGCAGGTACCGGACTGAAATTAAAATACCCTCGCATGGAATTTCCACTCGAATTGATGTCCTTCAGCATTTGCGTGCCAGCTGATGTACCATCACTGATCCACGGTTCGCGGCCATTAGCGCCATCGGTAGCACTAAAAAAAAGTTTGTTGTTGTAAACGGCAAGATTCAGGATATCTCCACCCCCTGAAGGATTGATGTCCTTCACTATTTGAGTACCTCCGCTTGTACCATCCGTCACCCAAAGTTCAGTGCCATTCGTACCATCATTAGCAGCAAAATAGAGCAGATTATTATAAAGTATTAAATACTTTGGATCGGAACCAATCACTGTTGGATTGATATTCTTCACCATCTGAGTTCCGCTTGTAGTTCCGTCAGTAACCCAGAGTTCTCTTCCCGTAAGACCATCATCCGCCCCAAAATATAACTTGCCGTTGTATTCGATAAAATGCTGAGGAACTGAACCGGCAGGCGTTTGCAGGTTAATATCTTTCACCATCTGTGTGCCGGCTGGTGTGCCATTGGTTTTCCAAAGTTCACGTCCGGTGGTTCCATTATTGTAATTGAAATATAATTCACTATTAAAGATGTAAGGGCTGCCCGGACCTCCACTGCCCGTTGTGTTGCTGTCAGTAAATAAATGCGTGCCTCCTTGTGTGCCATCACTCAGCCACCATTCGCGACCGTTGGTGCCATCATCCGCTGAAAAAAATAAAAAGTTATTAAAAACAATCGGACTCCATACCGTCCCATCACCTGATGAATTAACATCTTTCACCAGTTGCGTGCCGCTTTCTGTGCCATCAGTCATCCAAAGTTCCTTTCCGCGCACACCATCGTTAGCTTCAAAATAGGCTTTACCATTGTATGCTGTAAGATTCATGATGTTGCAATATCCGCCCGGATTGATGTCCTTCACCATAACGGTTCCTTCATTTGTGCCATCGGATTTCCAAAGCTGGTTGCCGCTTGTTGAAGCTCCTGCAAGGAAAAGCAAGGTACTGTTGTAATCAAATAAAAGATTTGGACTTGAAGCACCGGAAGGGTTGATGTCTTTGACCAATTGCACTGTTTGCGCTGAAATGGATGAAAGCAAGAACAAGCAGGATGTGAAAACAGCAAGTATTTTTCTCATAACCAAGAATTTGAATGAACCGAAATGAAAAAACAAAGCCGTCATCACCCGACAACGAACATTTTCCATTTTCTTCATTTGAAAACCTCACATGGATTCCTATGCAGAATTATTACAGCTTATCCAAGAAATGAATGACTAATATCACTACGGAATTTCATTTCAGCAATGCAGCCATCTGCTTCCCAATCCGCTTATCTTAGAATATAAATTCTCAAAATCGTACACCAATGAATATATTCCTTCCTCATCAGGTTGTCATAACGCTGTCGTTTTTAATTGCAAGTTGCAATCATGAATCCCCTTCTTTCAGTCATGAACTTTCCACGGTAAAAGAACTTGCTGACCATAGCGAAACTTTCCGAAAGCGAATTGAAAAGGTAGACGACAATATTTATGTTGCAATCGGCTATGGGTTGGCGAACAGTATTCTAATTGTTGGTGATGAAGGCCGCATCATCGTTGACTGCATGGAAAGCCAGGAAGCCGGCCAGGCGGTGAGAGCAGCGTTTGACAGCATTTCCAAAAAACCGGTGAAGGCCATTATTTATACCCACAATCATGCCGATCATGTTTTTGGGGCAATGGCCATCGCGGGAGATGATAAACCGGAGGTGTATGCACATGAATCACTTCCTGAACATCTTGACCGAACGGTTTCCGTGGTGCGGCCGATCCTTGAGAAAAGAGCCTACCGAATGTTCGGGAATTTTTTAGATGATGATGGGATAGTGAATTGTGGAATCGGGCCGAAGCTTCAGATTGATAAAAACACCAAACTGGGGACAATCCGTCCTACGATTACGTTCAGAGATAGCTTATCAGTCACCATTGCGGGAATTCGCCTTATGCTGGCACATGCTCCCGGAGAAACGCCCGACCAACTGTTTGTATGGCTGCCAGACCAAAAGGTGCTACTGCCGGGTGATAACATTTATAAGACGTTCCCTAATCTCTACACTATCCGCGGAACACCCTACCGCGACATCAATCTTTGGAAGGAGAGCCTTGACAAGATGCGCTACTTGCATCCCAAAATCATCATTCCAAGCCATACCGTGCCGATTCAGGGCGCTGACGAGTGCTTTAAAATATTGACTGACTACCGCGATGCGATTCAATTTGTCCATGACCAGACCGTACGCAGGATGAATCTGGGTATGACACCGGATGAGATCGCGGAATCGGTAGTTCTTCCGGAACACCTGCAGCAATCGGCATGGCTGAAAGAATTTTATGGAAAAACCGAATGGTCCGTACGCTCTGTATTTGACGGCTACATGGGATTTTTTGATGGCAATCCAACGAACCTTCTCCCCCTGACAAAAAAGGATCGCGCAGGTAAAGTGGAACAACTTGCCGGTGGTAAAAACTCATTAGCTGAAAGAATCAAAGACGCATTTGACGATGCAGAATATCAATGGGTGTTGGAGCTAACCGATCACTACCTGCTGCTTTATCCTGACGACAAGCAAGTGACCGGCTGGCGGCTTAAAGCATTGACAAAGCTCGGGGAAGCACAATCAAATCCCAACGCAAGACACTACTATCTCACGTGCGCCCTGGAATTACAAGGATTGAAAAACGAGCCGCTGATTACTCCTTCGGTTGAAATGGTTCACAATATTCCGCTGGCAGCAATATTCAACGGTATGGCGGTGCGATTGAATCCGGAAAAAAGCAGGAATGTCACTAAATCTGTATTGTTTGAATTTCCTGATACGGGTGAAAAATGGGGCGTCCATATAAGAAAGGGAGTCGCGGAAGTTCGGCCTTTTGTTATTTTAAAACCCGATCTAACCATTACGGTCAATGCAACAATATGGAAAGAGCTTGCCGCTAAACTCAGAAAACCATTGCCAACATTTATCTCCGGAGAAATAAAAGTGGATGGCGGACAAATTGAGTTTATTTCATTTATGCGGCTGTTCGATATGGATGAATCGTAGGAAATAAGTTCAGGTTAGTTATTAAAATCCCGATTTAAAGTTTTTATTCGCAGTATGAACTGCTCATTTGAAAGTTATCAGACCGAAGATTTTTATGACGAGATGTTCGATGAGCAGGGCAAAGTGCGCAAAGCCTATTCTTACTTTAAAAAAACTTTGGAGCAGCTTCCGCGATCCGATCTCCAGCAAAGACAGACCCTTGCCGAAAGAGCCCTCATGTCAATGGGCATCACTTTCAACGTGTATAGTCAAACAGCAGGCACCGAGCGTATTTTTCCGATAGATATTATTCCGCGGATTATTGAAA
>CAYOYI010000027.1:0-17750 GCA_964408105.1 uncultured Chitinophagaceae bacterium
AATCGATTTTAAAGTTGATGTCGTTCGGCAGCTTTCTTTTCTTTCCGCGCCACTTGAACGGAAGTGTCAGTCCTTTAAGCCTATAACCCAACCCCAGCGTGATCTCGGTTGTTTTCGACTCGCTCACCTGATAATCAACGAGGCCAAGGCTTACATTTCTTGTTTTGCGGTATTCAAATTTTGAGGTAACGTTTTTCTCCCAGGTAATATCCACTCCGATCAAAGGAGACAGTTGCTCTGTGATCACTACCTGCTGAATGCTGTATTGAGGTATAAAGTTGAAAGATTGTGGCGTGTCTAATTTGGATGGGTGGAAATAACCATCTCCCTGAAAGTCGAGATTTGAAGAGAAGCTGTTTACCGTGTAGGTTGAGCTGTAGCCATGCGTGAGCGTGAA
Source organism: uncultured Chitinophagaceae bacterium (assembly GCA_964408105.1). GTDB lineage: Bacteria > Bacteroidota > Bacteroidia > Chitinophagales > CAIOSU01 > BPHB01. The sequence continues at coordinate 398 of CAYOYI010000027.1, forward strand.
GTTCTTAATGATCTTATTCACTCCGGGCAGGTTGGTGAGACCGTTATAAGTTACACGCCAGTTGGGAAGCGGGAACACACCGAAAGGGTCAAGGTTGAAGTCCCTTGCGCTTTCCCCGGTATATGCTGCCACGAAGGAAGGTATCAGCACATCCTGACTATAGCGTCCATAACCGTAGTTATAATTAGCATCTGGAATAACATTATCCTCAAACGGCAGCAACGCAGGTTGCCCGGCTGGAGAATTTACACGGTTGCCATCTGCAAGCCTTTGTGAAACAATAACACGATTGATATCTTCAAGTTCACGGAACGCTTTTGTAAATCCACGGTCATCCGCTTCCTGGAAAAGTGTTTTAATGGCAACATAGGAGACCGAATAGTTCCCTGTGGTGAACGGAGATAAATGGGTATGCTCAGGATCCGAAGGACTGCGCACTTTGAAATACTCCGAATAATTTTCGCCAACGCTATGAGTGAGCGTCAGGTCAACCCTCAGGTCGCGGAAGGGTTCAACCACAGCTTTGAAGTCCAGGTTTTTTACTCTTGACTGCAGCACCTGGTAGTTAAGATTGGTGTCACGGGTGATCCATCCTTCACGCCCGGCCTTGTCCAGCCATCTGCCGTCAGGCTGATATCCGAAAATGAAATCCCAGCCGGGACTGCCAAAGCCATCCGACAATCCGAGGATTTGAGTATTTCGTGTATAACCGGGAATTGTGGTGCCGCTGTTGATGCTGTAAGTAGCGGAAATTCTCTTCACGCTTATCAGCGGCCTGATGAAAGGCGATATGGCAGGATTTTCGGGATTCTGCAGCTTGTACTTATCCGATTTCAGTTTTCGGATCTGCTTCTTCTTTCCTTTTCTATCTTTCTTGAGTTTGCGAATCTGCTCTCGCTTATCGGAGATGGTGTCTTGTTTGATCTTCTTGATGTCCTCATTTATTTTTTTAATTTCCTTTTCGATCTTTTCAATGTCACTGTTTATTTTCTCCTCTCTCTTGTCATTTTCGTTTTTCTTTTTCTGACGCGTCTCCTTCTTCCAGTCCTGTGCAGTTCGCGCCCGCGAGGAGTTATAGGGCTTCAGCAGTTTGAACTTGTCGTAAAGATTTTTGACGTTTAACTCCCCATTGATTCGGATATCCTGGGTATTTGTAATGGTATGCCCGAGCGGATTGGGAATAATCTGGTCGGTTTCAATATCGCGATATAATGGTCCTGTCACCCAAGTATAATTCGTAGTGTAACCCGCTCGTGCTGTTATCCAGTCAATCGCAGGAATTTTGTTGATTGGAATATTGTAGTTGACACTGAGATTGTGCTGGTAGCGCGTAGTTCTTCCCCATGAAAGGATGTTGCTCCACAGTGAATCCTTTCCTTCCGAACCGAAGCTTCCAAGATCGCCCGGTGGTTCATCAATCGTTGCATTGTTGATCGCGCTGAAATCGAGTGAAATGGATTTTGTTGGGTTATACTTCAACCCGTAAATCCTGTCCCACGTGAAGGATTTTTCATAGGTGGACTGATCAGTCATATAGTGAATCCTGCCGTTCCACACGCGCGGCCCAACCGGACTGGTGAAGCTACCGGAAAGTTCAATACCTTCATAGAATGCAAGAATACCGTCCGTTCTATATAATGAGCCTTCGCTCGAACCACCGGAAAACGCAATGGTCGTGGCGTTGGTGGTAGTAATGTAAAATGAATACTTCTGTCCTGCCGGAATGGTGATGTTGATCGGGATTGGGATTGGAGTGGCGGTTCCGGTAGGATTCGGAACAATCCCCGTGACAGTTCCAATCGGTGTCCATTGACTTGGATTGGTCTCGTATCCTGAATAAGGCCCGCTGCGATAATAAATAGCGATATCAGTTCCTGAACTTGGATTCAGGTTGACATCAAAACCGGTGATGACAATTGACTGATTTGATCTCAATTCAAACATGTTACCCTGACCGCCAAAGCCACCGTTGAAAGTGGTGAGCATGATGTCGCCTGAATAGGCATCATCGCCTTCCAATGTGCGGAGTGTCGTCTTGCCAAATTGCCTGTTGAAGTCTGTGCTGAAGCTCAGATTGCTCGGGATAAAGTTGATGTTGAGGTCTCTGACAAGATCAAGCCATTTGGTCTTGGATTTTATTGCCTTACCAAACGGTGTAAAATATTTTGGCTGAGGCGAGAAGTTATATCCAAGTGAAACTTTATAGCGCTTCACGAATTCGCTTTCAATAAACGGATCACTCTTCTCCGTGCTGGTGTACGCAAAAGTGAAGTTGAGATTAGAAGGATGATAGAACCTGATCTTTTTGTCTTTCCTTTCCGGGACCACGCGGACATTGGTGAAGTTGAGGCTCTTAATAGTTGTCAGTGTTTGCACCTGGCGCTTGTAGTCGGTAGTGTTCTCGTTATTTGTTTCGAGTTGATTCAACTTATCCTCGAGGGGAACATCCAATTGATACGGATCATATTGAGGAGTGCTGAAAGTTTGAGAAATGCCTCCGTACATCGGTATGCGCAGGCCGATCTTTTTCGGGAAAAACTTACCCCAGTCAATATTTCCCGCAAGGTCATATTGCCAGAAGTCATCTTTATAACGCTCCTGTACTTTCTGATCAATTTGCCCGTAGCCGCGCGTATGCATCAGTGTAGAAAAGGTCAGCCCTCCCAAATCAGCTAATCTTGTTTCCACGCGTGCCGTAGCTGCCCATCCGCCATCCTCATCTAAACCTGAAAGCCTGAACTCATTGAACCAAACTTCCACGCACTTCGACCTGCCATCATCCGGCCCACCGAGAACTTCCGCCCTGGGATTCCGAATGCCAAGCATCGCGGTTCTCACCAAGCCCAGATCAGGATTTCCAACAATCGTATACTTGTTTCCTCTTGCATCTGGTTTGGGAGAATAAGGTGTTACATAGTCTCCCCGCTGTGCTGTATCCCTTGCAAGTTTTATCTGGAAAAAGCTGTCAAGCGGAATGTCAATAAGGTTTCCGTCAGGCCAGATCGCCCTGCGGTCAGATTCGATTGAAGGATCATAAATAACACCTGTGGGAGTGATCTTCAGGGGCACTTCATATTCGTAGTAATTGTTCTTAAAATCCGAGCCGAGGCGCAAAAACACGGTTACATCACCATCTTTCAGAGGATTTCGCTGATCATAAGATTCACCGTGAATGTAAATCTTGAGGCGGTCATAAGTTCTCAGGTCGAGGTTGAGGGTTTTGTAAACTGCCCGCGAGTCGCCATCCTGCAGATCACAGGCAATGACCTGCAGCGATTGCTCATTCTGCAAAGCGGTGATATTGGTGCTGCTCACATTCTGCTCGCGCTCAATGCCGGGAGGAAGGGCGTAAGGGATCGGTGTTTTTTCCGAATTCTCCTCAACATTCACCGCAGAGACATTGAAGACTGTTTTATCCAACTCATCATTCGGACTGACCAGGTCCGGTGAAGCCAAGTCAAAGAGGTAACGTCTCCATTGATTCCGAACCAGATCAAGCGTTGCGAAACGCATAACAATTGAATCTTCGAAGCCGGTCAGGTACATCCTGATGAAGCGAATGGATTTAAAATCAGAAATGTTACCTACCTTTCTTTGATACTCCTCAATCGGAATTTTAAACTGATACCAGGTGACTGTTTGAGCCACACCGTTCACCGGAGTAATCGTGGAGGTTACTTTGTCAGCAATAAATCCTTCTCCTACGTTCATCGTTGCCGGGTCGAGCCTGATGTGATACTGGAAATACTCTTCGGTCTTATTCAGCGTGAAATCACGATTAAGGTCTTCCGAGTCAGGTATGTTTGTGGCTGCGCTGGAATAGCTTGCACCTGATTCCTGCAACGGAGAGTTGCCTTGAGGGTTGTTATAGTATTTGTATCTCTGCAGGATGGAAGCCCTTGTATCATCGTAATACCCGTCTCTGAAATGGCGGTAATCATCTGATGAAGGATCATTGTTTGCATTTTGAAACGCAATAGAGTTTAAAAATGACAGATTTTGCAAAAAGGCTGCGTCAAAATGAATTTGCTCATCCGGATTATTCAATCCGTCAAGTCCCACATCCTGATATTGCCTTTTCGCCTGATCGTTGTCAAACGCATTGGTGATGGGCTGGTTTCTTGGTACTCTTCCCCAGTTTGAGGTATCATACGGTATGGTGCTGCCCGGCTCCTGCAATCCGTTTTCATAGAACTTCAGATTGTCGCGCAAAATGTCTTCTGAAACGTATCCAAGGTTGATATACATATCACCCGGATTGTTATTGTTGTAAATAAAAGGATCAAGTGCCCAGAATTCGATATACTCGGTGTTGGATGATTCAAAGTCGCTGTTATCAATGCTGCGCATGATGCCGCCCCAATTATTGCGCGGGTTGGAAAATTTGCCGTCCGGCCGAACCTCGCTCTGGCTGAACTGGTAGTTGTATGGTCCTCTTTGATCGGGATAATAGGCAAGGTCAAATGTCAGAATGTTGGAAGTGAATCCGGATATATCTTCTGTTCTGTTTGGAAAAACTTCTTTCTGCTGAATTTCACGAACATAGTGGTTCGATTTGTCGTCTTTGGTGATATAACCCGGAGCATTGGTGTTATCCTCTCTTACAAATAATGGATCAATGTTATACCATGCCAATCTCGCACGCTTAAATCCATACGACAGGTCATTGATATTGTCGGCTTCCGGAAACATAAGTATCCCCCTTGAATTCAAAGCATTTCGCGGTGTGCTCGCCAACACCCAGCTATTAGCAGGAAATTTCAGATCGTAGCTGCTTCGCGTACCTTCAAAGTCATCAACATAAACTGTACCCGCATCACCGATTGCTTTCTGGTGGCCGGGCTGCAGATTGGCCACTTCAGCGCTAATTGCAAATGATGAAGGCTCTTTCGTTTCATAAAGCGGCAGCTTGTCAACAAGCCAGGTAAGGAATTGCGACTCTGTGTTATAATTCACATCCAGCCCCCACTGAAGATTCTTGATCGGGTCTTCACCAATATTCACTTTTTCGGTGAAGGGTTTTTCCTTAAGATGAAGCAGAGTACCTCCGAAGCTCAGCTTATCGCTGACCTTGTAATCCAGGCGCATCCCGAAGAGGGTTTTGGTTTGGAAACCAAACAATGCGTTGTTCTCATAAGAAACATTGATCGGCACCCCGGAATTGAGGATGCCTTCATTCAGGATCTTTACCCTTCCAAGGTTAGGATCAACCGTAAAGTCTCTTCCTTCTTCGAGCCTCTGCCCGCCAGCAGTAACTGTTACGGAACCGGGCGGAATATTAAAGGCGCCAAGTGATATTTCGTTTGTGACGCTCGACTTGTAAGTACCTTTCAGCAAAAACCGATTGAAATTCGGGAACTGTTGTGCAATGACCTTCGTGGAATCATAAAGCTGGTGATAAACATACTGCCCATATAATGTTTGCGGATCTCCCGCACTTACGAAACGATCTTCCAAATCCTGGCCGAATGGCTCCAGCACCGGGAATATTACGCGACCGTTGCTCGGGATGATCGTGACTCCCGGAACGAAATCAAAAACACCATCGGGCTGAGGGTCAAGCTGTGAATTCAGGCGGTCAAGGGAGAGGATGCGAATGAGCGGAATGCCGGCCATATTGCCTTCCGGCAAATATCTTTTTACTCCTCCACCGGGATCTTCATACATCACATTGAGCTTGAAGTCATCGGTGTTGATCTGGAATGCACCGAGCGGGTAAACGTTTTTCATCATCAGGTTCCAGATGGGGAGCCTTGGCCTTGCCGATGTGCCTTTCAGCATCTTAAGAAATGCAATTCGCTGGGTCGCTATTGCTGTGGCTGCCGTATCTATTTCCTGCTGTACGTCCTGCGCAAATTCGCCCACGCGATAGGTAACGCCATTTAGTGTGTATTCAAACGCCACCGCCAGTACTTCATCAGCGTAAAGCGCCTGATTCAGAGATACAAAGCCGAGCTGGGCATTGTAGGTGTATTCCGAAGGGCTGAGCTTACGCATATAAGTGACCTCGAAATCCTGAACTGCGGTGAGCCCAAGCGCCTGCAAGGCTGCATCCACCTGATCGGTTGATCTTGCCATCGGGTCCGAGACTATCCTGCCATACAAATTATTTGCGTTATTATCCGGAGCCGTTTTTCCTGGGAAGGGCTGGATCACGGATGAGTTGTATATCTTTTGGGTTTCGCCAAGGTCCATGAAGGCTGCAATATCGCGTGCGTTTTCGGTTGCCCCGGTTCGGTTGGTTGCCCAAACTTCGAGACGGGTAATGTTTGCAAGTGAAGTAATATTCGGCAGGGTTGAAAGCGCTGTGTTGAAATTGTCCCTGAAATATTGCGCAAGGAAAAAGTGGCGGTTCTCATCATATTGGTCAGCATAAATTTCAAATTCTGAAGTTTGAGCACCCTGGTCAATGGTGATGGTTTCCGCTTGTGATTTTTGCTGCGAATAAACATTGGTCATCGTGAGCCGGCCGAATTGAAGCTTGGTCTTCACCCCGAAAAGGCTCTGAGAGCCGGTGATCAAAGTTGTTGGAAGAGGAAAGCTTACATTACCTCCTTCAATCAATTTGATGATCTCATCTTCTTCTCCTTCATATTGAAGCTTGATCTGGTTTTCAAAATCAAAGGTCGCCTCGGTATTGTAGCTGAGATTGACCTTCACTTTATCACCGATCTTTCCGATGACATTCATGTTGATCTTCATGTCGAAATCGAAACCTCCATTGGTGCGGGCAGCTTCCGTCAGACTCGGATTATCAATGGTCTGCGAATTTCCTCCGAAGGTGAGGTCAATATTTCCGGAGGGGCGGATATCAATTACATTGCTCCCGAAAATCTCCCCGAATTTTTTCTTCGTTACATACAGTCTGGGAATCACTCCCTTTTGCTCAATAAGCGAAATTGACTGAGAGCGTTCTTTCCAATATTGTTGCCTTGCTTCCTGCCTTTCGTATTCCAGGTATTCATCAAAAGTCAGGTAAGTGGGCGGCTTAACGTTCCGTCCGTCAAGCGTTTCTGTAATTACATAGCGATTTGTTTCAGGGTCATAAACCACTTCCTTTTTGATCTGAGAAGGATCATCCAACAAGAACGGGTTTTCATCCTGTCCGGTGATAAAATCTCCATCACGGTCTTTTATCGGGTAGGGAAGCCCGGTGTCAGCTTTTTTTATGATAGTGTCCTGTGCCGATGCGCCCAGAAAGCACAGGATAAACGCAAACGATATGAGCAGTCGGTTGGAGCGCGGCAAGGGTTACAACAATTTGAGAGCTTTTTTAATCAAATCTTCAACAGCGGAAATTTCATTCTCGGAGCGGAGCAGGTCGTCAATGGTTTTTTCAGCATGGGTCTTATTGAAACCCAAAGCGACCAAGGCGGATAACGACTGTTCCTTTAAAGTATTGCCTGTTCCGCTTGAAATTTTTGCCAAATCCCCCGATTTGGCCAGCTTATCCTTCAGCTCAAGGATGATGCGCTTGGCGGTCTTTGGTCCGATGCCTTTGATCCCTTGGATAAGGCGTTCATTTTCATGCACGATGGCTTTATGCAATTCCTCCGGTGATAATGATGAAAGGGCAATCCTGGCAGTGGATGGCCCGATCCCGGAAACTGAAATCAGATGAGTGAATAATGCTTTCTCAAGGTCATCTGCAAAACCGAACAACGTATGCGAAGAGTCAGTAACATGCAGATAGGTCAACAGTTTGCAATGTTCTGCGTTTTGAATTTTTGTGAAGGTATTCAGGCTGATATAAACCTGATAACCAATGCCACCACATTCTACCAGTACAAATGCCGGACTTTTGAAGGTAATATTTCCTTTCAGATAACCTATCATCAGGTGGTTTGTGGTTTGTGGTTTGTGGCTTGCAATACAAAGAGCCGGCAACCAAATGCAATATGCTGCGAACGATAGATTTTCAAGCCCACAAATGTATCAGAATAGATAAGAATTTCAGGCGGCAAAGCTAACGGGAATTAAAAAGAAAAGCAGAATTATGGACAGTGGCGGGTTTGTGGTTTGTCGTTCGTAGTTTGTTGTTGAATCTCCTTATTCAAGCATATCCTCATCACGAATGACCATGAGAATGGCTGATTGGGGAATGATGGCGTATTTGTGGTTATTGAATTCTATTTCGTAAGCGTGTTTTTGAAGGTAGATGGCCAAGTCACCCTCCTTTGCCTGAAGGGGAATGTATCTGGCGGATTCGCTCTTCTGCTTCCACGGTTCGTCTTCCTCGGGGCTTCCGATCGGATAGCCCGGTCCCACTTTTATCACATAGCCGCTGTAAATTTTTTCATTTTCATGCACACCGGGCGGAAGGTACAAGCCTGATTTGGTGCGTGTATTGGCTTCGCTGGGTTTGATCAGCACGCGGTCACCAATTACAATAAACTTGGAGAAATCGTCAACTTCTAATTTCATGAAAACAGATGCGAGTTATCACTTTTTACCGAATTCAGAAAAAATCGCCTCCAGCGTCCTGACCTGAGGTTTGTTCTTTTCTCCGGGTGAATACACAAATCCGTCAATCATGATAACACGGTCATTATCAGGATCGAAGATCAGATAATTGATGAACGGCCCGCCCATGAAGTCATTCACCATTTTCCAAAGGCCGCGCGTTTCTTTGATGCGATAATTGTTGATGATCTTTTCATTGGTGAAAAAGGGCAGGATGGTGTCGCTGATCATGTATGAGCCTTCGATCTTTGTAGAGATATATTCTTTCCCAAGCTTGTTGCGCCATTCGATGGCATCAGGTTCTTCAGAGAGTTTTCGCTGGTCAATCATGATGTGGTTGTCATATTCATCCATGATCTTGCGCAGCCAGAAAAAATTAGCGTCACTTGTTGCCAGCAGGTAATCTTCCGGAATTTTTAAATCAATTCCGGCTTGCTGGTTCAGCCGGTTTGTAATTTCATAGTTCAGCTTCCCGAAGTAAGCGTTGTTCTTGTATTTTTCGAGTTCACTCGCCTGAGCTATCTCAATCACCTTTTGCAATCCAGTGCTGAGCCTGTTCACTAATTGCTCCTTAGATGGAGAGAAAAGAAAAATGACCATTTGAGGATTTGCCCAGATATTTTTTTTCACTGCGAAAAAAAAGTCGCTGTCGTTAAGCGCCTTTGCTGTATTGTCTTCTCCGATCTCGCCAATGACAAACTCGGTCAATGAAGTATTATCTCCCAAATCCGCTATAAATACAACAGTACGGAAGCGGGTAAAAACGTTGTCAAATGCTTCATAGTTGATTACTCTTGCATCAAACAGCGGCTCATCCTGCGGCAAAACTTCGAAGGTTGCTTTAAAGGCGCCTAGCAACGGGCTTCGCAAGTACTTATCGAGATTCGTTTGGTCAGCGACAAGCACTATTTCATCAAAACCTCCGATAGAGGAGGAACTGCTGCCGATTGAACTGTTGCGGTAATCACAGGAAAACAGACCACCAACCAGAAGTAAGATCAAAAAGCGTTTCAAAATTAAATGTCTCAAAAATAATTTGGTTTTCAAAAAAAGTTAAACGTTAATGGTTAATCGTTAATTGTAACCGCAAAGTTCATGAAGAATATATGTAGTTGAAAGCCAAACAGCCCTTTAACGCAAAGTGCGCAAAGGTTTCACAAAGTTCGCAAAGGAGAAAACAAACATCCTGTCATATTCACAATGACGGAAGTTTTAAAGGATTCAACTTTTACTATTAACCTTTAACAATTAACGGCAAGAAGAAATCAGATCAGCAGAATCTTAAGCACCATGCCGGGCTTGATGTCATTTTCGCTGATGTTATTGTGCTTTTTGATGTCCTCGACATTTACCCGGTACTTCTTTGAAATATCCCAAAGCGTGTCACCGGTACGGACTTTGTAATACACGCAATTACATTCTTCATCAATCTTGGTTGCCGCATTGGCAATCCCGCCAGAAGCCTTCCACTGCTGCTTTTCCTTAAATGACATGTGGTTGAGGTCGGAATAGCCGTGGACGGATTCTTTAGCCACATAAATGGATAATTTTTGTCCGGTACGGATACTGTTGCCGTATAATCCGTTCCAATTTTTTATTTGCTGCACAGAACAATCAAACCACTCGGAAATATATCCAAGATTATCTCCTGATTTTACAGTGTAGTATAACTTGGCTTTATTACCTGATGGGGCAAAACTGCCATACTTCGCACTGATCTCTGACTGAGCCAGTAATTCCTTCTCAGGGTCGGGCATATTCTGAAACAGCGAATCCCTGATGGCCTCAAACAACCCGATCTTTCCCACCGGCAGAGTCATCGCATAGCCTTCAGAAGTTACCGGAACGACTTTCTTCTTGAGTGAAGGATTCAGCAGGGCAAGTTCTTCTGCCTCCATTTTAAGATTTTCTGCAATGTAGGAAAGTCCAATACTTTTCCTGACAACAACCGTATCGGTCTGATGCACTGCAAATAAGGGTTTGCGCGCCCTGAGTTTAAAATCCTCATGATGCATGAATACATACATGGCGCCAAGAAATGCCGGAACGTACCCTCTGGTTTCTGCCGGAAGAAAATGCTGCATCTTCCAGAAATTTCGCTCACCGCCAGCCCGCACGATTGCTTTGTTGACATTTCCCGGGCCACAATTATAGGCGGCAATGGCAAGCAGCCAATCTCCATAAGTCTGGTAAAGTTTCTCCAGGTAATTTAAAGCTGCTTCAGTTGATTTTGCTGGATCCCTTCTTTCATCCACGTAGCTGTTTATCGTAAGTCCCAGCATCCTGCCGGTGGAATACATGATCTGCCACAATCCTGTTGCTCCGGCTTGTGAGACCGCATTTGTATTTAATGCTGATTCCACAATGGCGAGATATTTCAGGTGATGCGGTAAATTCCTGCGATCTAAAGATTGCTCGAAGAGCGGAAAATAAACTTCTGTTAGCCCCAGGATCATCTCGGCCTTTTCGCGCTTCTCAAACGAATAAACATCTATGTACCGCTTAACCCTTTCGTTGAAAGCCAATGGGATTTCGGATTGAATGCTGAGAATATTGTTCAAGATAACGGAATCGCTGTATCTCGGTGAATTCTCTTTTGACAGCGGGAGGGTATCTTCTGCCGAGGCAAACTGAACCTGAAATCTGTTTGCAAAAATTTCTGCCGTGAGGCTATCAAGGGTACTGATCACTGCCAGCTCTTCTTCGGAATATTTCTTGTCATCAGCGGAAGCTGACAAAGAGAAGAATAAAAAGAGAACAGGAATACCTTTGCAAATGTTCTTAAAAAAATACGTCATTAGGTTTAGGTTAAAAGACTTAAATCAGGATTCGCTTAAATCACACTCATTTCTAAACTCATGAGTACGGATTTTATTCACTCAAGTTACGCCCAATTCACTCAAAACCAAACATTCCTGTCAACAAAATTTCAGCTAACTGCACAAAATAGTATAACCGATTATTTTCCTGTAGTCATCAGCCAATTTGAAAAATCAAGCAACTTCCCATCCTGATGCCTGGCAGCCATCACCTGAATTCCAAAAGGCATCCCGTTGACATGTTTCCCAAGCGGCAGGGAAACAGCAGGTATCCCCGCAAGGTTTGCGTGAACTGTATAAATATCCGCAAGGTACATTTCCACCGGATTCTTCATTTTCTCCCCTAACGAAAAAGCAGTGGATGGTGTTGTTGGAAGTATGATGAAATCGTGTTTTGAAAATATCTTTTCTGTTTCGTCCTGGATCATTCTTCGCACTTTTTGAGCTTGTGTGTAATAAGCATCCTGGTATCCAGCGCTCAATACAAAAGTTCCGAGCATGATCCTCCGCTTCACTTCATTGCCGAAACCCTCAGTACGTGATCTTGAAAAAAGCTCTTCAACATTGCCAGCTTTGTTACTGCGATGTCCGTAACGCACTCCATCATATCGTGATAAATTACTTGAGGCTTCGGCAGTAGTCAGGATGTAATATGTAGGAACGATGTAATCAAGAAGCGGGAATTCAATTTCTGCCACATTACAACCCTCTTCCCCGAGCAACTTAATTTTTTTCTCAAGCGCAGTCCTGATCTCAGTGTCAAGACCGGGGTGTTCAAGTACCTGCCTGAAGTAAGCGATTGAAGGTTTGGATGAAATAGGGTTATCCCTTGGTTGGAAACCATCTGCTGAAACCGTGCTGTCGTAATTATCCTTCCCGGCAATGATCTGCAAAATCAATGATGCATCTTCAACGGAAGATGTCAGAGTGCCGATTTGATCAAATGATGAGGCGTAAGCGATGAGTCCGTGCCGCGATATTGTGCTGTAGGATGGTTTGAATCCAACAACTCCGCAGAATGAGGCCGGAGCGCGAACTGAACCTCCGGTGTCTGAACCGAGTGCTGCATGACATAGTCCTGCCTGAACGGCAACAGCGCTTCCGCCTGATGAGCCTCCCGATACTTTTGAGTTATCCTGATAGTTAAGAACCGGTCCGTAGGCTGAATTTTCATTTGTTGAGCCCATTCCAAACTCATCACAATTCAACCTGCCGATTATCAAGGCATCTTCAGCAACAAGACGTTCTACTGCTGTAGCACTATACACGGACTTAAATCCTCCCAGAATTTTTGATGCTGCGGAAACTTTATGTCCGTTGTAGCAGATGTTATCCTTAATTCCGACAACCAATCCATGTAGCTTACCAGCTTTTCCGTTTTTGATTTTCCGGTCAATCTCATTGGCCTTAACGGTTATCTCTTCACTAAAAACCTCAAGGAAAGCATTCAGTTTTTTGCTGGATTCTATCCTGCTAAGGAAAATGCCAACTATCTCCTGGAACGTGATTTTCCCGGATGCAAGTTCTTTTTGTAAGTCGTGAAGGTTATAGGGGGAATTCAAAAAAAACGGTAACGATTAGCTTTCCTTCTTATCTTCCAGCTTCGACTTTTCCTTTACATCACCTTCTCTCATGCCTTCCTTAATCTCGGTTTCGATATTGGCTTTGGCAGCATTGAATTCTCTTACTCCTTTGCCGATTCCGCGCATGAGTTCAGGAATTTTCTTCCCTCCGAAAAGCAACACGATTGCAATGACGATCAAAACTATTTCAGGTGTACCTAACCCAAACATTGTATTATTAATTTAATAACAAAGTTACTGATTGTTGGGATAAATCCACAACGCAGGATTTAGGAGCTGCTGGCCTCTCCATATCTCGAGATGCACTTTTGATTCACCGTCTTTTTCATCAGTATGAACGAGTCCTATCGGTTGCTTGATGGTTATCTCTTCACCTGAGCGAACAAACACTTCTTTCAGGTTTGAATAGACTGAAAAAAATTCTCCGTGCCTCACCATTACCGCACGCTGAAATCCAGGATTATACATCACAGTAACTACTGTTCCTGAAAAGACCGAACGCACCTGTGAGTTTTCATTTGTCCGGATATCAACTCCATTATTATTGATCTCAACATGTTTTAGCAAGGGATGTTGGTGTTTTCCAAAGCTCAACGAAATAATGCCCTTTTCCACCGGCCAGGGCAATCGCCCCTGGTTGCTTGCAAAATCAGCAGAAAGTTTAGCCGCTTCGGGAGTCGCTGATAACACATTGGTGGCAGTAGTAGTGGTTGTAGTTTTCTTTTTTGCCGCAGCTTCTGCTTTTTTCCTTTCCTCCTCTGCAATACGTGCAATGACCTCGTTAATCTTTTTATTGAGGTTCTCCATATCGCGCTGCTTCTTCTCCATCTCGGCTTTTAGGGTTACTTCCTGTTGCCGGAGGCTTGCCACTATACGATCTTTTTCTTTTATCTCCTCATCCAACTTTTTCCGTTGGCCCTGTTCATCATCTAAAAGCTTCTGCTTGTCGGTTATTCGAGAAACCTGTTCCCCCTTTTTCTTTTCAAGCGTGTGCTTGGTCTCTTCAATCAATTCTGCCTGACGCTTCCTGAATTGTCCGAATTGCTGGAGGTAGCGCAACCGCATGAAAGCGTCATTGAAATCTTTAGCGTTGAACACAAATATCAATTGATTCAGAGCCGAGCGGTTTTTGTAAATGTTATAAAGCATTCCGGCATATTCGGTCTTCAGCTCCTCCAAATCCTGTTCCAGTGCATCAATTATTGAGTTGGTTTCATCCAATTGTTCATCCAGCACGCTTTTCTCCTTGCTGATGTTGCCGATCACTTTTTCGCGCAACCTGATCTGCTGCTTCAGAGCATCAAGCTGGCTCATTGATATCTTCTTGTTCTCGCTTGTTTCCGCCAGCAGCTTTTTTGTGAACTCAATTTCCTTTTCGAGCTTTTTTCTTTCCTTCTCCAGTTTATCCCGATCCTGGGAAAATCCCTGAAGAAAGGAAAGAGTTATGACCGCAAGAATGAAAGGTAAACCGCGATATGAGTTAATATTCCTCATAATTGTCGCTGACATGAAATGGGAAGGTTTGTGGCTCATCCCACTTTACTTTTGAAAATTTAAGGGATAATGTGATTTCATTCGTGTCAGAAGCGGAAATATTTCTTGAAAATGAAAATAGCCTGCCGTCTTCAGTTCGGTAGTCATCAAATACCAACGAAACGCTCCTATCATTTTGTTTATCAAGCAGATACTGTGTGGATATTGTCAGGTTAGACCGGCTTATTCTAACGGTTTGACTTGTCTTATTGTTTTCTGACATTAAAATAAAACTCTCCTTTTCAGTCTTAAGCACAGGCCTTTCAGATAAAACCGAAATCATTTCTCCTGTAACAATTCGCTGTAGCTGTAAAATCTCAAACGGGAAGGGAAAATATTTCGAGAGCATGGAGAAATGCCCCGCCTGAAATTTCTTATTAAGCCGGTCAATAAAAAAAACAGAATCCTCTTTCATCAGCAACCGGGCAACTTCTACACCCATGATAGAGGTTACAGAAATCCAAAGGACACTGTCTCTTCGCATACGTACGTTTGCGGTGAAACTTTTTTGCTGAGACCGATCAGCGTAATTGACTCTTATTCTTGCCGACAACCAATCATACTGCCATCTCTTGTCCATTTCCAGAAGAAGAGTATCCAGGGAGATGTTTGATTTTCGTCCACTGGCTGCAATTTGAGCTGTCTTGCAAGAACTGAAGAAAAGAATAATGGGCAGCAGAAGCAATAAGCCTGTTGCTTTACTCATACATCTTTCGGTCGGCTATTTTTTTCCCGATCAGCTCTGAATCCGAGCCTGATGATTTTGCTTTTTGCCAGTAAGTGACAGCTTTGTCAGTTTCGCCAAGCTTGAAGAGAATGTCCCCATAATGCTCAAGTATCACCGGATTTTCATCACCGCCATGCTCCAGCGCTTTTTCTATCCATTCTTTTGCTTCCCGGTATTTTTCCATCTTGAATAAAATCCATGCGTACGTATCCTCGAACGAAGAATTATCCGGTACCAGCTTGTTTGACTGGGCAGACATCTCTTCAGCACGCTCGAGATTCTCAGCCCTAAGCGACAAATAGTAGCTGTAATTATTCAGCGTGTAAGCATTATCAGGATCAAAGCGCAACGATTTTTCGAAGGAGCTGTCTGAATTTGCAAAATCTTCGAGATAATTATATGCTTCTCCAAGGCTCGAAAGCATTTGCGCCTTCATCAGCGGATTGTCCACCACGAGCGCTTCACCGGTGGTAAGTATTTCAACGGCTTCCTTGTACTTTTTGAGATTGTTCTTTGCGATTCCATTGAAAAAATAAACTATCGGCTGGCTTGGAAAAAGCTCCAACGCGGAATTTGTAATGCTTTCCAAATCCGAATAATTTCTTGCATCAGAGTATATGAAAAATATCTGCTGCCACACTTCAAATATGCTGCTGTCAATTTCAAGCGCCTGAAGGTATTGAGCCAGTGCGTCTTCATTTTGTTTATCCTGGTATAAAAGATCACCGTAAATGGCGTGGGCTTTTGCCTCTCCGGGATGAGCCTCTATCAGCAACTGCGCAAGTGTGAATGCTTCTTCTTTTTTATCCTGCTTGTTCGCCATGATCTGCTGCAGGTAAGGAATGAGAATTCTCACTTTTGCATCAATGTTCAAGGCCGGATTGGAAAATGCTTTCTTGAGATATTCCAATGCGGTGGCCTGATCACCTTTCACCCTGTACATATCCGCGAGGTACAGCTGTGCATTCGGATTGTCTTTATCTATTTCCAGCAATTCTTCGTACACCTTGGCCGCTTTATCACGCATGTTATTTGCCTCATAGAGGTCAGCAAGCATTTTATAAAACCGCGGTTCCTTGGGATCTGAATTAATGAGTTTCCTTATTTCAGCGGCTGCCTTGTCCAACTTTCCCATTCTGACATACAGGCGTTCTTTCTGAATGATCACATTTTCATCGAGACCGATCTTGTTTTCATATTGGTCGTAAACTTTGATGGCATCATCCAACTTCTCGGCTTTGATCAGCATAAATGCCCAATCGAAATACAACTCAAATTCCTGCGGATTTTGCTTCAGGATTTTATCATATACGCCTGCAGCTTCCTGGTAAAGTCCTTTGTAAGAAAGAACCTCCGCATATAAAAGCATGTACCATTTATTAACGCCATTCAGCCTTACGGCTTCTTTTATATTCCTTAAGGATTGGTCATAATCACCCTGACGGAAATAAATACTTGCCAGTTCATAATAGGCGCCATCACTCGAAGGGTCGAGTTTCAAACACTTTTGAAACATCTTGACTGCTTCATCAAAGTCTTCAAACATCTTGGCTTTCACCCCATCGAGGTAAGCTTCCTGAGCCGCCTGGTTGTCCACCGAAAGGGAAGGCTGTACAGGTTGTGCGGCAACGTCCGCAACCTCTTTGGTTGAAGAGCACCCAGCCAAAATCAAAAAAGAAAAAACTACCGGAATTATCTGTGCTTTGATTCTTTTCATTTCAGCGTTGTGTAATCTCCTATGCTTACTTCTTCAACTTTGCCCCTGTAGTGAACGTGACTGCCGATCATTGAATTCGTAATGACCTTGTCCTCTACGGAGGTATCGTTTTGTATAATACTGTTGCTGATAACGGAATTCTTAACTTTTGAATTGTCACCAATAGACACATGCGGCCCGACCACCGACTGATGAATCTGAACATTTCGACCAATGTAACAAGGCTCTTTAATAACAGAGTTTTCAGTTAACAATGTATCCGAGATCAGCCTGTCTGCCTTGTGCATCTCCAAAACCCTTTGATTCGTGTAAACAGTAGCGTCTTTGTTTCCGCAATCCAGCCATTCGACTACTTCGCCTGCCTTGATCTTCACTCCTTTATTCTTCATGTTCTCAAGGGCGTTGGTCAGCTCATACTCTCCCTCATCTTTAATATAATTATCAATGATGTATTGAAATTCCTTCTTCAGATACACGCCATCTTTGAAATAATAGATGCCTACTATAGTAA
>CAYOYI010000028.1:0-390 GCA_964408105.1 uncultured Chitinophagaceae bacterium
TATCTGGTAGATTGCTACAACAACAAACGACAAACCACGAACAACAAACCATCATCAGCACGCAACACTTGGCTGAGGGATTGTACTTTGTGAAAATTGAATTATCAAACGGTCAACAAGCAATTTGTAAAATTGTTATTCAGTAATCCTAATGCACAATGCCCGCACACGGAAGTCCAAGACTTCGGCCAATCCCAACCCACGAGTGTGCTCACGCTCAAAGCCCGCGCAGAACACTCGCGGGAACGGTGGGGGAGGTCTCCTAAAATTATTTACTACGGAAGGAAAGTATATTACCGAATATTCATTAACCGAGGGCACTAACAACTTTAGTATTGGTAGTGGCTTATCAAGTGGAATTTACTTCTACAGAGTTTGGGTGGACAATCA
>CAYOYI010000028.1:400-17729 GCA_964408105.1 uncultured Chitinophagaceae bacterium
CCTTTCGGGCAACGAGGTCGAAAGACCTCGATTCATCCAAAGTCACAAGAGTCTTTTGGAATTCTTGCGACAACCAAGGGGAGGACAGTAAAGGTTGTGGAGGAAAAATTGCTTAAGGAAATAGATAATTATGAACTGGTTTGGCATGCAAATTCTTTCACCAGCGGCACGTACTTTTATCAAATCAGGTTTAAGAGTGGCCAAACCTTTTCAGGAAAAATGATAAAAATGTGATAGCAAAACTGCTTGTTTTATCAATTTCTTTATTCTCTTTTACAGAAATTGTTTTCGCGCAGCAGCCAGTATTTGTGAAGAAATGGGATAAACGGTTTGGAGGGCCTGATATTGATTGGCAATTTTCAATTTGCCAGAGTTCTAATGGTAGTTACATTTTAGGGGGAGAGTCCTACTCCACTTTAGGTGGGGATAAGACAGAACCTTCTAGAGGTTCGTCAGATTATTGGATTGTTAAAGTTGATTCACAGGGCAATAAGCAATGGGATAAGCGGTTTGGCGGATCAGGAGTAGAGGATTTGCATGTACTGCTACTGACACGGGAAAATGGAATTATTTTAGGTGGAATTTCCAATTCAAATATTGGCGGAGATAAATCCGAACCTTCACGCGGAGGCTTGGATTACTGGATAGTGAAGACCGATTCCTCCGGAAGTAAGCAATGGGATAGAACTTATGGAGGCCTACAAAGCGAAAATCTATGGGCTTTGCAGCAGACCACTGATGGGGGATATATTTTAGGAGGCTATTCTAATTCCGGGATTGGCGGGGATAAAACCGAGGAAAATTGGGATCCCTCGCACATTTATGATGATGCATGGGTTGTAAAAGTTGACTCACTTGGCAACAAACAATGGGATAAACGATTGGGAGGAAGCAATCAGGATGGTCTTATTGGTTTAGTATTGGCAGATGGCGGTGGATATGTTTTGGCATGTTATTCAGCTTCTGACAGCAGCGGTGATAAAACGGAAAACAGCCGTGGATTTGGAGATTATTGGATCGTGAAAATTGATTCAATAGGAAACAAAGAATGGGACAAAACTTTTGGAGGAAATAACGTTGAGGAGTCACCTCAGATAACGCGTACTCATGATGGAGGCTACCTGATTGGCGGGTCGTCATATTCAGGTATTGGCGGAGATGTTACAAGCCCTGGAATACAGTGGTTTGTTAAAGTTGATGCAAACGGTAATAAAATTTGGGATAAGGGATATTCGGGTGGTGTTGGGCAGGGTTACAGCATTTCGCTGACAAAAGATGGTGGATTCTTAATTGCCTGTGAAACGCACGGGCCTCAAGGTCCCGATAAATCGGAGCCTAATCTTGGCCCGAGTCAAACTTGGGTAATCAAAACCGATTCATTAGGGAACAAGCAATGGGATAAAACAATCTTCACGCCTGATGGAGGGCTTTTTGGAAAGGCCATAGAAGCGAACGATGGTTGTTATGTAGTTGGTTTATCCGTTGGTAAGATTGGAGGTTACGTAACCGAATCCAATCGTGATCCTTCCGATTCGACAAATGATTATTGGGTCATGAAATTTTGCTGGGAAATCCCAAACAGCGCTTCCGCTCCCGAACAAGAATCGGGCATCACAGTTTATCCTAATCCTTTCACATCAGATATTGCCATCGCCATACAAAGCGAAAATCTGAGTGAAGTCACATTTACTATAAGCAACATACAAGGTCAGGTAGTTTTCCAAAAGGAAGAAAACAACCTCGCCAATCACTACACCAAGATGCTCGATCTGAGCTACCTGCCAAATGGGGTTTATCTGGTTGAGGTAGTTGTAAATGGAGAAAGGATGGTGAGGAAGGTGGTGAAGGAGTAACAACTTACGATATATCAGAATCCTCAAGGCGATAAAGTAAAATCCACAGCAGTCCGTCTTCAAGACTTTCGGGAAAATCGCAACTTTACCAACGCTAACTAACCAACCCATTAACTGATCAACCAACCATGGCTATAATGGTTTTTGTCACCGGGGGAACTTTTGATAAAGAGTACGATGAGATCAAAGGGGAACTCTATTTTAAAGACACCCACCTCCCCGAAATGTTCAATCGGGGGAGAAGCAGCCTTGATGTCCGCATCCGCACGCTTATGATGATTGACAGCCTCGAAATGACTGATGGCGACCGGGATGTTATCATTCAGCAGTGCAAAAGGTGCGAGGAGAACAGGATCATCATCACGCACGGTACGGACACTATGGTGAAAACCGCTATTGCGCTTGAAAAAGAAGGCATCAAAAAGACAATCGTGCTGACCGGTGCGATGATCCCTAACAAATTCGGCAGCTCTGATGGTTTTTTTAATCTGGGAAGCGCGCTGGCATTCGTGCAAACCTTGCAACCGGGAGTTTACATTGCCATGCATGGAAAGTACTTCAGCGCGGGTAAGGTGGCCAAGAATAAGCAGACCGGTTACTTTGAGGAACTTAACAATTGATTTGTTGTTTTTATGACTTTATCCATGAGTGAAGATTTGGAGAAATATCTTAAGCCCGCAAAATATATTGACAGCGATAATGCTGAAGTAATTGCCTACACTCAAAAACACAAGGGAAGTTCTACCGACCCTGTCAGCCAGGCGGTGAGTTTATATTATGCCATACGCGATGAATTTCTTTATGATCCGTTTCATGTTGATCTCAGCGAAGGAGAGTTGAAAGCGAGTGCCGTATTGAAAAGGGGTTCCGGTTTTTGTGTTGAAAAAGCAAGCTTGCTGGCTGCTTGTGCCCGCGCAGTTGGTATTCCGGGCCGGATTGGTTTGGCTGATGTGCGGAATCATGTCGGGGCGGAGAAGTTGCAAAAGATGCTGCGCTCTGACGTGTTCGCGTGCCATGGATTCACGGAACTATATCTAAATGGCAGGTGGGTTAAAGCTACTCCTGCATTTAATAAATCATTGTGCGATAAACTTGGGGTTGCAGCGCTTGAATTCAATGGCAAGGAGGATTCCATATTCCAGGAGTATGACAAGCATGGGGAAGGGGAGCGGAAATTCATGGAATATCTGAAAGATCATGGAACGTTTGATGATGTTCCCCGTGAATTTATTATTGATACTTTGAGGAGCTATTATCCGCATCTCTTTCTGGAAGCCGAACCAGCGGATTCTGAAAATATAATTGTAAACACATAACTGCCTGCTGTGAATCGCTGTCTGTCATTACCCCTTCTCTGCTCCGCAAAGGATGAAGCTGCCGCCACCGCGGAATCTTCATTTGCTTACAAGGTTTTCCATTCTATCAATGATGTAAGCCCTGAGCTATGGGATAACATCCTGCCTGCGGAAAATTTACTGATGGGAAGAAGTTATGTGCATGCCCTGGAAAAGAGCACTGACAGCGATGTGCAGTTTCTTTATTTGGTTGTTCATAGAAACAACATTCCTGTGGCGCTGGGTTTTTTCCAGTTAATCACGTTTCGCGGGGCCAATGTTGAAAATGACGGCTTGAAACAAGAGCGGTCACTAATCAATTACCTGAATCATGCGTTCAGGAAAGTGGTGGTTGGTGTGGTCAATAGAATTTCGCTCAAGCTGCTGGTGAGCGGCAACTGCTACGTGACCGGGGAATGTGGGTTTTATTTCTCGCCACTGCTCAGGTCAGATTCCAACCTGTCTGAAATTGTAAATGATTGTATCGAGCAAATCGTGAAAGAGAGCAATGAAAATATTGCAGGGGTTTTAGTGAAGGACTACTATGAGAAAGAAAAAATTTCTCTCGAAGGGCTTGCCAATGACAGTTATCTGGAATTCAACGTCAATCCGAATATGATCCTTGATCTGAGGCCGGGATGGAAATCGTTTGAAGATTATCTGGGTGATATGGCGTCAAAATATCGCACCCGGATGCGCAAAGCATTGAAGAGATCGGAAGGAATCACCGCCCGTGAGATGGACGCGGCAGAACTGCGGAATAAAATCAGCGAGATGAGCGGCTTGTACAATGATGTGGTGGACGAGGCTGCTTTTAAGCTCACCAAGCTGAACATAGAATCATTTTATCAGCTGAAACAAAATCTGGGAGAGAAATTCGGTGCCATTGGTTTCTTTAAGGAAGGGGAAATGGTTTCGTTCATCACTTATTACCTGCATGAAAATGATTTGGTTGCAGGATACATGGGCATGAAAAGGTCGTTAAATCAGGAGCATGATCTTTACCTCAACGTGTTACTTACGCTTGCGGAAACGGGCATTAGCAGGGGCATGAAACGTGTCATCTATGGGCGTACAGCCATGGAAATCAAAAGCTCGGTTGGCGCTGTGCCGCATTCGATGTACCTGTACGTAAAGCATCGTTCAGCATTGGTAAATTTTGTCATCAGGCAAGTGGTGAAGTTTCTCTCCAAGGATGAGAAATGGACGCTCAGAAGTCCTTTTAAAGGCTGATCTGCTGCACCGCTAAAGGGTCTTGACTCTGTTGCTTTATTTCGGCATATTGCTGAAAACTGTTTTCAGCCGGTAATATCTTTCGGTTCAAATCCTCTCCCTATGTCAAAAACGCTTAAAATAAGTGCGTTCATGCTGCTGCTCTTTATCGGTTCTGCGGTGGCATTTTGGTATTACCTTCCAACATTGTTGGTCAAAGCAGTTTCAGGTGATGCGGTGATAAAAGTGATCCCTGCAAAAGTTCAGGAAACCATTAACAAGGAAATGAATGAAGTACCCAAAATACTTGATGAACTTCATAAGGAAGGGGTTGATATCAGCTTTGATGATATAATAGCGGCCATTGATAATGCTAAAGTTTCCGAGATCACAGCCACCATGGACGAACTTGAGAGAGCAAATCTGAAGAATAAAGAGCAGTTCATAAATATCGTTTTACAGAATATGGATTTTGGCAAGCTTGAAAATGAAAAAATGATCGCCATAGCCAATGAAAAGATCAAGATGAGCGACATTAAAAAGCTGATGAAAATGGCAAGAGAAAACGGGAAGCCTTATGCCCTGACGATACCATTGGCGAAAGAAACCTTAAAGGGACTTTTGCTTGAGAAAAAGAAACAGGTTGAAGAGAAACTAAATTCCTGATAACTAAGTTAAATCACGTAAACAAAAAGACGGGTAAATTGTTAATAAAAAAAGTGCATTTTGACTTGCTTTTATTTATCTTTGATTTTAAACTAAAACCAAACCAGCAACCATGCGTAGATCCTTTGCTCAATTTGCGCTACTGACGGCTTTTGCCCTCATAGCCTCTACCGGTTATTCACAATCAACATTTTCTACCGTTCGCAGCCTGATGCAGGCTAAATGTGCCACTTCGGGATGCCATGACGGCAGTGTTGTCGGTGCGTTCAATGCAACAGTCTCGGCAAATGACCTCTACAGTGCCCTGGTGAATGTTGCTCCTGAAAATACGGTTGCGGAACAAAAGGGAAACAAACTCGTTGATGCGGGACATCCTTACAATAGCTTCCTTCTCAGAAAAGTAGCTGGTGTTGATTTCGATGCTTTTATGACGCTTGACGCAGGAGAAAGCGACAGCAAGCATGAGTATAATTCCACAACGCCCCTGCTTGAGAAGTATGAAATTGAATTGATCCGGCAATGGATTATTGAGGGGGCTCCCGAATCGGGCACCCCGGTAAATTACCAGCAGCTTCAGGATTATTATAACAACGGAGGAACTGCGTTTATTCCAGTTCCTGAGGCTCCGCCTGCAGTGAAGGGTATTCAGTTAAGAATGGGCCCGATATTCCTGGATCCAAATGAAGAGATAGAAGTAATAAAGAAAGAACGGGTTAGAAATAATAGTGTTTTGAAGGTGGCTGGAATGGATGGTTATATGACTTCCCGTTCACATCACCTGCTTCTTTTCAAATTTGATGATGACGGAAGAAGTGAGCGTGAAGGAACGCGCACTGTTCCTTTTGAAGGGCAACCTTTCAATAATGGCACACTCACGGGCGCATGGCAGGATGACGGACAAATGGAACTTCCCAAAGGAACGGCATTTATCTGGCAATCTGATCTAGTGTTGGATTTTGATTATCACATTACAAACAAAGGCAATTCTCAGATATTACCGGCTGACTTTTATCTGAACGTTTATTACTACGAAGATCAGAAGCCACCGATTGAAATGCATGCGGAGTTGGTGAACGTTGTTGCACTGGTGTTGTTTGAAGGCCAGAACACAAGGACAAGAACTCATGAGCCGGGAAGTGGAGACCGTTACATCTGGTTGATGACTTCACATACGCACAAATTCGGAACAGACTACGACATTTATTTGCGTAATTCAGACGGCTCGCAGGGCGAACAGATCTATGAAGGATTTTATGATGTTGACTATACATTTAACCAGGGATTTTACGATTGGGAACATCCGCCAATCAGGACCTTTGAGCCTTTGAAGAAATTCAATGGTAATGACGGACTTATCTATGAAACCAAATGGAATGTGGTTGGCCAGCCGCTTGTAACATTCGGGCTTACCACTAATGAAGAAATGCAATTGTTCACATACATGTACACCAAGGAAGAAGTTCCAACCACACCCACCACGGGCGTAGGTGATGATCTTTCGGTGAATAATAGCATGACGGTATATCCCAATCCATTCCAGAATTCAACTTCGATCAGATATTCAATTGAGAAGGCTTCCGATGTGAAAATGGAGGTTTTTGATGTTCTCGGAAAAAAAGTAACAACCGTTCTTGATGAGTCGCTTGCTGCCGGTGAGCACTCCACCAGAATTGGCACGGAAAACCTCAAGGTATCGGGTGTTTATTTCGTGACGCTGACAGTGGATGGACAGGTCGTAGGAACGAGGAAGATCACAATGTTATAGTATAAGAAAGCTAAACACAAAAAGCCGCTTCTTTTGGAGCGGCTTTTTTGTTTTGATCCGGTACCTTGCATAACCACGAGGCCGAAAAAAATTATGTGATTAAAAGTCTTGCGTGCCCGGCAAGCTTCGCACCCAAAATTCCTATTTTTACAATGTAATAATTCTCACATGCACTATCATTTCCTCGGTAAGATTCCTCACAAGCGGCACACACAGTTTCGAATGAAGGGTGGAGGATTGTATTCAGAACAATTGGTTTCCACCGAGGGCTTTTCTGACATTTATTCGATCCTTTATCATACATATCCTCCATCGCTTGTCGGGAAGATAGATAAGCCTTTTTCCATAGCTCCTGAGATTGCTGAAGATAAAAACATGCAGCATCGGGCCTTTGAGGGTTTCAATGTGAAGCCCGAAAAGGACTATATAAAAAGCCGGGTTCCTGTTTTAGTGAATAATGATTGCCAGATAAATCTAGCTGCACCGACACAATCTTTTAATAAGAATTTCTTCAAGAATTCTTCTGCCGATGAAATGATCTTCGTGCATGAAGGTTCTGGAACAGTGAAAACTCCTTACGGAAGTTTGAAGTTCAGCCATGGCGATTATGTCATCATCCCTAGAGGAACGATTTATCAGATCGAGTTTGATAATAAGGATAACCGTCTGCTTATTCTTGAATCATTCAGTCCCATAAGAACACCGAAGCGCTATCGCAACAATTTTGGTCAGTTGCTGGAACATTCTCCATTTTGCGAGCGCGACATCCGCAAGCCGAAAAACCTCGAAACAAATGACAAGAAAGGAGACTTCCTGATTCATATTAAAAAGCAGGACCTGATTCATCCGTATCACTACACAACACATCCGTTTGACGTAGTCGGGTGGGACGGATACTTATATCCTTATGCTTTTTCGATACATGATTTTGAACCAATAACCGGTCGTGTGCATCAGCCGCCACCGGTGCATCAAACCTTTGAGGCAAACAATTTTGTGATATGCTCATTTGTACCTCGTCTATACGATTACCATCCTCAGGCAATTCCGGCTCCTTATAATCACAGTAATGTAGATTCAGATGAGGTGCTTTATTACGTGGAGGGAGAATTCATGAGCCGCAAACATGTCACAAAAGGAATGATCTCTCTTCATCCTATCGGCATTCCGCACGGGCCGCATCCCGGAACGGTAGAAAAGAGCATCGGTGCAAAGGAGACAAAAGAACTTGCTGTAATGATCGATACCTTTCATCCCTTAAAACTCACCAAACAAGCAATGGGGATTGAAATAAAAAACTACTACAGAAGTTGGATGAATAAATAAGAGTTTAAAAAAGTTAATAAATGTCACGGGTAAAAGAAGAAACTGTAAAAGCTCCTGCTAAACAAACCGACTACCTCCCCCTCAATGGCACAGACTACGTTGAATTCTATGTAGGAAACGCCAAACAATCAGCTTACTATTATGCGCACGCATTCGGTTTTCAGCCGCTGGCTTATGCCGGGTTGGAAACAGGCTCGAAAGACAGAGCATCATATGTATTAAGACAGGGTAAGATCACGCTGGTCCTTACCACAAGCTTTGATCCCGAGAGCAATATTGCCCGTCATCACCAAAAACATGGCGATGGAGTAAAGGTGATCGCGCTTTGGGTTGATGATGCGGCAAAATCGTATCACGAAACAATCAAGCGCGGAGCTAAATCTTTTTTAGAGCCAACCACTGTGGAAGACGATCATGGTAAGATTGTGAAGTCAGGAATTCATATTTATGGGGATACGGTTCATGTATTCATCGAGCGGAAAAATTACGATGGCGTTTTTCTTCCCAGCTTTAAAGCATGGAAGGCTCCTTTTAAAACTGAGCCTGTCGGCCTCAATTACGTTGATCACATGGTGGGAAATGTAGAGCTCGGAAAGATGAACCACTGGGTTGATTTTTATAAGAACGTGATGGGATTCAGGCAGCTTGTCTCTTTTGACGACAAAGACATTTCAACGGAATATACTGCCCTTATGAGTAAAGTCATGGCAAACGGGAATGATCGCATTAAATTCCCGATCAATGAGCCAGCCCATGGGAAGAAAAAATCACAGATCGAAGAGTATCTTGATTTTTATAAAGGTGCGGGAGTTCAGCATATCGCTATGGCTACGGATGATATTCTTCACACGGTCGGTGAGCTGAGAAGGAGAGGGGTTGAATTTCTCCATGTGCCGGATAATTATTACGATACTGTGTTGGAAAGATGCGGTAAGATTGATGAAAAAATCGAGGCGCTGAAAAAACTAAATATTCTTGTTGACCGGGATGATGAAGGATATTTGCTGCAAATATTTACCAAACCGGTTGAAGATCGCCCGACACTTTTCTATGAGATTATTCAGCGCAAAGGAGCTAAATCATTCGGAAAAGGAAACTTCAAGGCCCTTTTTGAATCCATCGAGCGGGAGCAGGAATTGAGAGGCACTTTATAATTACGATAATGAGCGAACCAACCATCATCAACGAAGAAGCTGCTCACAGAATATTCGCAGCCGGATGTTTCAATAAAATCTGGACGCTGCTTGAAAAGCAGGAAAGAACGCCTGATGATAACGAGATGATGATCCATTTGGCGCATACTTCACTTTATCATTGGCTGCAGGTAGGTAAGCCGATAAATGAGCAAAGGGGTGAGTGGATGCTTGCAAGAGTATATACGGTGCTTGAGGATAGATCAAAAGCATTTCATCACGCGAAGAGATGTCTTGCCTTAACAGAAAAATATGACTTTAAGGATTTTGATCTTGCCTTTGCATACGAAGCCATGTCGCGGGCTTCTGCATTGATCGGGAATAAACAGGATTTCCGGAGGTATCTTGAGATGGCGCAAAATGCCGGAGAGGAGATCAAAGAAAAAGGTGATTATGATGTCTTTATCAACGACCTGAATTCCGGACCTTGGTTCGGTATGAAGGAAATTTGATAAAACATTTCTATTTGTTATCTTGGTGAATTCAAAATCCTTCATCCTCCGATGTTTTGGCTTTATTCCATACTTCTTGAAATCTACGCACCCCAGCAGATTTTTGAAATTGCCATATACAAATACTGGTATATCGTTTTCCCGGCAGCGGCCATCATTCTGTTTTTTATAATCCGATGGAGGATGAAGCAAACTGAGTCTGAGGAATAAGTCCAACTTCTCTATTATTGCAAAGAGGCAAATAACGGGTTAATTCACTTTTTTGATGAAATACTTTTACATCACAGGAACCAGTCGTGGTATCGGGAAAGCGATTGCTGAACTGTTATCCAATCGTCCCGACTCATTAGTGATAGGATTATCCAGAAATAGTTCCATTATTCATCCGGGATATACCCATGAAACTATGGATCTGTCAGATCTCAAAGCCGTTTCAAAGTTCTCTTTCAGAAGCCATAAGGATGCTGAACTGATTGTGCTGTTCAATAATGCTGCGTCACTTGAGGAAGTGAAGCATTTGGGTAATATCAGCAATGATGATCTGATCAAGGATTACTCCATCAATCTTGCGGCACCCGCTGTTCTGATGAACTCATTCATCAAGGCATATCAATCGCTTAAATGCAATAGGGTTATCGTGAATATAACTTCCGGTGCGGCACAGGCTCCCTATGATGGATGGGCGGCTTACTGCTCTTCAAAGGCTGGCCTCGATATGCTGAGCAGGGTGGCGGCAACGGAGCAGGCTTTGAAAGAAAATCCGATAAAGGTAATGGCAATTGCGCCCGGAGTGGTTGACACTGCAATGCAAACCAGGCTTAGAACTACTGATGAGAGTGATTTTTCAAGAAAGCAAAAGTTCATTGATCTGCATAGGGAACAGAAGCTTTATGCACCATCGGATGTTGCGAAAGAACTGATCAGGATAGTCGAAAATCCGGAAATGATCAGTGAGGTTGTCCACCGGATTTCGTTATAATTATTCCACCATCAGATTGCAGCCACGCAGCTGAGAGCTATCCATTCGGCCCAATACTTCAAAGCTGCCGTCTTCATATAATTTACCGATATCACCGGTTTGAATAAAGCTGCATGAATTTTGGTTTGCTAGATCAATTATATTGAGGCCTCCGGTTTTCCCGGCTGACACATAGGTCAATGGATCATAAGGATCCCGTATGAGCACTTTCATCCAAGGTGGACATCTGAATATTCCGTCACCCAGCGAATAAGCCTGCGAGAGCAGTTCGGTCATCCCATATTCAGAATAGATTTGCGCCAATCCGAATGCAGCCTTAAGCCTTTCATGCAATTCACTTCTCGTGATTTCTTTCCTTCTTCCTTTCATCCCACCCGTTTCAATGATGGAAGTATATTTCAGCTTTAATGAAAATCTCTCTGCAAAATCGAGGAGTGCAAATGAAACGCCAATGAGAAGGGTTCTTTGTTTGCTGGATTCCATCTGTATGAGTCTTTTGTGGAGATCCTCATAATTGTTCAAGAAAAAACCACTCATCGGATGACCTGATTTTTTTATCAGGCGGTCAACCATGTAAACTAATGAAGAATTTTCAAGCTCAAGGTAGGATGGCAAAAGCTCAAGAATTCAATAGGTCTCCGGCTGACAAAAAAAGATGTTGAACGTTTTGACAAAGCTTTTCTCATACAAGCTTTTATCTAAAACATAATGCCTTGAAGCTTGTTGTCCGGTTGTTCCGCTGCTTTCAAAGATCAGTTCTTCAGTCTCGCTTCCGGTGACTACTTTATGGGTCTTGAAAAATTCAATCGGAAGAAAAGGGATCTGCCCGACCGAGGTTATGGCTTCCGGTTTTATTTTAAGGAGACTAAGGTATCGCGAGTAAACGTTATTGTCCGTAGCCTGCGTTCTAAAAGTACTTAATGCCGCAGAGTTGAATTCAGAGTGAGAACTGATATCGAATATACCTGGCAGAATGTCGAAAGTTTGTCTTTCCAAAAATCGAGCAGATTTTTATAAAATGCTAATATTGAGCATGACGAATGCCGTGAAGAAAGTTAAACCATATTGGTGGATTGCCTTGGTTTCGGGGATCGCGGCATGTTCCAGCCCGCCCGACTATCCGATAGAACCGGAGATTAAATTTTTATCGCTTTCTACTGATACGGTCTTGCAAACACCCCCCTCAGGTGAATCGGGAGGTACGGTTCGGGTAATTCTTGAATTCACGGATGGAGATGGAGATATTGGTTATGAAGGAGTAAATACAGATAGTTGTATTTTATGTGATCCGGAATTAGGGTGCTTGCAAAACAAAACCTTCAACTTATTTGTATTCGACCATCGGCTACCCAATTGCCTTAGTCCATATCAGGTACCTTATATTCCCCAAAGGGGAAGTTCAGATGCTATTTCGGGGACTATTGATTTAGAGATTTTTCCGGTTTGCTGTATCAGTAAAGACGGTTTCCCGTGTTTAAGTAATGTAGGGACCTTCGATACAGTTTACTATTCTATCCAGATTAAAGACCGTGCCGGGCATCAAAGTAACCGTTTAGAACTGCCACCCATAATAATTGAATGTAACTAAAATGAAAAAGGCTCCCCGAGGAGCCTTTTTCGTATCTGGATTATAACAGGCCTGTTAGTTCACCACAAAAGTGCCGCAGTGGAGGTTTGCACCTTCACTTACCTTGTACAATAAGTTGCCAGCTCCGAACATATCCTTTGTGAGCTGCATCTGATTTGAAGTCAGGTTGACAAAGGAAGCTACCAAACCTTTGGTTGCATCATAAATGTCAAGCTGATAGCTCGAAGAAGCGTTTGAAAGCTGGATCGTGGTTTCTCCGCTCGTACGATTGACGGATGTGGTGGCGCTGGGATATTTTGCTTCTAATTCAGCCTCATTGACACGGGTTTCGATGCCAAGGCCTTTCAGGTAAGATTCAATATCGTAATCTACTCCGGTTTGAATATTAGCATCAGAAGCAACTAACACCTGATCAGTAGTTTGGATAATATCTTCCGCGTATAACCTTGCATATAAAGCCATCTGGAGTATCAACAGCGCAAAGAGTAAAATGGCGATCTTTTTTAACATGGTTCAGAATTTTTTATTTCAACTAATCAATCGCAGTGCAGAACGTAAATCTATTTGAGTCGGGTGAGAGGTGAACGGTTTGATACAGGTAATGTAATCTGTGCCTTGCAGCATGTCAAGTTTTTTTCAAAATTTTCATTGGAAAATGAGCTTTCCTGAATAAATTTTTTCTGTTCCGGTGATGCGATAAATGAAAATACCTGCCGGAAGTTCAGCCCTGTCTATCATGACTTCACCGGCATTAATATTTTCAATCACCAAACAACTTTTGCCGCTGATGTTCAGCAGTTCAAATGTGTGCTTTTCACTCAGCTCGTTTTCAAATCTGATGGTAAAAAACCGTTCTGCCGGATTGGGGTAAACCTTTACTCCGGCTTCACTTACTATATCTCTGCCGAGCGCTGTTGGCACTTCGGTAGTGTCTTCAATTTTTGTTTCTAATGAATCAAACCCTACCACAAAAAGCTGTGAAGGGTAGGAGGTGTAACCGGTGAGCGCAAAATGCTCTGAATCGTCTGAGTAGAACTCCCGGATAGTACCGTTAAAATCTTTCGTCCAGATGGCATTCCCGGCAGTATCTGTTTTTATCAGCACTGAATGGCAATGCCCGCTTCCCGTACGGCTAGTTCCTAAAAAGACGAAGCCAGAGTTATAAGTCTTTACCTTGAAATACCTTCCGCCACAAGCATTCGCCAGGCTGGTTTCCCATATCACCTCACCATCCGCATCCAGCCTGATGGCATCCATGCTTTGAGAGTAGCCATTCAATATGAATCCTCCGTCATTGGTGATGTCAAAGCCGTATCCAAAGTTGTTGCGGTCATCACCGAATGTTTTAGACCAAATAAGGCTTCCGTCCGTATCCAGCTTTATTAGAAAGTAGTCAGCATCATTAGCAGAGGTTTTGGCCTCAATCCATCCAAAAGCTGCAACGGTTTTGTCAGAAAGCCTCTTCACAGAATGAAACTGCTCGTTTCCTTCGCCATCTTCTCTGT
The DNA here is from genome assembly GCA_964408105.1 of uncultured Chitinophagaceae bacterium. Taxonomy (GTDB): domain Bacteria; phylum Bacteroidota; class Bacteroidia; order Chitinophagales; family CAIOSU01; genus BPHB01. Next base: position 14,274 of record CAYOYI010000028.1, read on the forward strand.
GTATCCAGACCACTCCTCCGGCTGGATTTAATTTGGCGACATAGCTATCGTAAGGACTAGATCCCAAGCCTTTTGTATAAATGCCGGTGATGAGGTAACCAGCTTCAAATGGGAAGATGTCAGTCAGCAGGTGATTGGGCAGTGAATCGAACAAGCTTGATTGCCAAAGCACCTGTCCTTCAAGCGAAACTTTAAAGATTCGGGCCGTATCATACACAAATCCGGCACGGTTGCCTCCGGCAAAAATAAGATTGCCGTCCATTGTTGTTTTCATGATACCATTAAAAGGAAGCTCTTTATGGAATGAGAGAGAGTCGCCTGAGACACTCAAAGTAAGCATAGAGCTTTTCCAGCTTTGAGGATTTCCGTTACAGTTATATGCCCCGGATACAAGCCAGCCGCCACTTTCAAGAGGGATCACAGAAATTCCCTCATCATAACAATCGTGATTTCCTATGGTTTTTTCGAATAAAGTGTGGCTGCAAAGCACAACACTACAGACGATCCAAAACCCCCTCAAAATCTTTTTCATCATTTCCTTCATTTATCCCGAAACCTTTGCTTTGATTTAACCGTAACAAAGGGTGCAGAGTGGGACGGTGCAGGCGTGCTGATGTGCTGTTAGATAACCTGGCTTTCAAGCAAAGTCAAGTTTTTTGTGGGGTTTGGTTTCGGTGCGCCTGCATTTTTTTTGTCAATACCGGATATGCTCAGAATCGGTGAAATATTTACAAAGCCATCCAAAGAGCTGACAACCACCTTCTTGCAGTGGTTTGCAGTTGTCCTTTCTTCGTTTATCCTGATCTACTATACAACCAACTCCTATGCAGCCTCCTGTCAGGAGCGCTATCACATGTATGCAAGCTGGGAACTGCAGATTCCCCTGGTTCCTCAGATGATCATAATATACCTGGGCTATGTGGGTATTTTTGGGGTGGTGCCGTTTGTGTTTAAAACTCCCAATGCGATAAAAGCATTAGCCCTTTCCATGCTGACCATGCTGCTGACCTCAGGGTTAATCTTTGTATTATTTCCCGGAAATCTTGGCTATACCCGGCAGGCAAATTCAACGGAATACGGCTTTCTTTTCAGCTTGCTTTATGCCATTGATAAGCCTCATAATCTCTTTCCATCACTGCATGTGTCCTTCGCATTTTTGTGCGCCCTTGGCATGATCCACCAGACAAAGCAGAAATGGTTTCATGTATTTATGAAGATATGGTTTGCCCTGGTGTGTTTATCGGTTGTATTGGTTCATCAGCATCATCTGTTTGATATTGCTTTGGGGATGTTGTTAAGCTGGGTCGTGCATAGGAAGGTGTATTTAGGTACGATATCTCCGCAAGGAAGATCAGGGAATCCTGCGGTTGTTTAAAGCGTAGGTTCGATCTAAACTGTTGCTGCGGTTTCTTCTATTTTAGCACAGGTTGATTTATTGAGAATATGAAAGCTGCCAAGAGAAAAACAGGACCACCATTTTTCAAATACCTGGTTCTTTTTGCACTTCCGTTTTTAATTTATGGCAGGGTTGTAGGTTTCGGCTTCTCCTACCATGATGATGACACCATGATCATTGAAGGAGCGGAGAACCTGAAGAACTACAGCCTCTACGATTTTCTAACCACCGATGCCTGGATGCGAAAGGCTGAGATCGAATTATACAGACCATTTCAAAGCATTACCTACGCCATAGATTACAGAATTTCAGGCACTGAGCCGTGGGCTTACCATCTTCATAACCTTGTGATCTTCTGCCTTTCAATCATCCTGTTGTTTGAATTCCTCAAAAGGATAGGCATCGGGGAGCAAATAGCTTTCTGGCTGTCGCTGTTTTATTCGGTTCATTACCTGATGGCTCATGCGGTGTGCTGGATACCCGCGCGCGGGGATGTTTACCTCGTGTTCTGGACGCTAACGGCAATCCTTTCATTTTACAAATGGAGGAGCGCTGAAAAGATCTACTGGCTGGTGATCTCCGCGCTGGCTTATTTTTTTGCCCTGCTTTCAAAGGAGAGCGCGGTAATTATTTTTCCACTGATGCTGGCGCTGATCTTTTATGAAGGATGGACGGGCATGAGCAAGCGGCAAAATATTCAATGGGTGGCTTTGTTTGGTTTTGCCTCAGCCACGTACTTTCATTTACGCAGCACAGCTATCTACCACTCCAAGTTTGTAAACCTAACATCGCTGGCTTACAACCTTCCTACGATTCCCGAGGAGATATTTAAGTTCTTTGTACCCGTTCATTTCAGCGTGATGCCGGGGTTTCAAGTGTGGCTTACCGTGGCAGGAACGGTGATATCTGTTGCGCTCCTCATTGGGTTATATCTGCTAAGAAAACAGATTCACCTGCGAAGGGCAGGGCTGGGGCTGGTGCTTTTTGCATTCACGATCGGGCCATCCGTATTGTATAAACCGGTCTTTGCAGGCTATGCCTATGATTATATTGACCACAGGATGTTCATGTGCGGGATCGGGTTGCTCATTATTGTCGGGGAGTTGTATTCTGTTCTGCTGAACAGGAATAAAAAAGCAGCCTTGACCGGCTTGTATGTGGTGTTGTTCGTGTCCTCCGGCTTTGCATTTTATTATTCCGGCTCTTACAAAGATTTTGACAGCTATTATTCGAATGCGGTAAGCACGAATCCGAAATCCGGCTTTGCGATCTATAATTATTCCAGCCTGCTTGCCAGCCGGGAGAAAAGGTATGATAAGGCGCTTGCGACAATCGAGAAGGCCATCAGGATGTACCCGCAGGAATATATGTACCAGAGGGGAAAGGCCGGCATTGCATTTCAGAAAGGAGATTTTGAACTGATGCGGAAAACGGCAGATATACTTGTTAAAAAATGGCCGGAAAATAGTTTCGGGTATTCTTTTATGGGGATGTATGAATTCAACAAGGGCAATTACAGCGAAGCGCTCGGATTTTTTTCAAAAGCCATTGAATTGAATGATCGTGATTCGGATAGTTACGGAAACCGGGCAAAGTCACTGCAGGCACTCGGGAGATTGGATGAAGCATTGAAAGACTGGGATCATGCGATTGAGATCAACAATGGGTTTGCTGAAGCCTACTTCGAGCGAGGTAATCTTTACGGTAATATGGAGAACTTTAGTCAGGCATTAAAGGATTACAATACCTATGTCACCCTGAGGCCTGATGATCCGAGAGGATACTTTTACAGAGGCCAGGCGCTATGCCTCACAGGCAGCAAGCAAAAAGGAAATCAGGACCTGCAAATGGCCATTCGGCTTAATCAGGGCGATGATACCCAAATAATGCAGGTGGCAAGGCAGCTTTGTCAATAAAATCGGAAATGCGGTTTACTTCCGCTTCAGTAATAATGGGTTATCAAAGAATCCCGGTTCGGCTTGATTCTTTAGAATGAATGCCTGTAACTCATCAGTTGACGCAGTGAGCGTGATGAGATCATCGGTTTTAATATGGCTGAT